>JAITMT010000211.1 GCA_031277235.1 Tannerella sp. | reverse complement strand
TCCCGCAACGGCTTGTGCTGCTCCACAAGCGAAGCGATGCTGTTGACCGTATATTGCAGCACGTAGGCATTGACCTGCGCCGTCAACGCCCCGATAAACGTCAATACCAATGCCAAAATTATCAGCCACTTATAGGGCTTGATATAGGGCATAATCTGTTTGAAAAGTTGTAGGAGAGTCATATTTCAATTACGAATTAAAAATTACGAATTACGTTTTTTTGTTTTTGGCATGCAGATTGCAAATTTGAGTTATTATTGAGCTTTATGTGCTTGTCGGACGATATATTTTTTCTTTTTTCCCGTCAAGAACAGCAAGCCCTTGTTCATTCGCCTGTTGAATGATATACAAGACAATTTCATCTATTTGCTCTGGCGAAGCATCTATGTCAAAGACTAAAAAATTTTCGTCAATAGTGGGAATAAGATAATTGCCCCATACCATCTTGTTTGGTAATTCCGGGAAACGCTGATTTATTTTTTCTGCAAATCCAACCAAATCGGCGGCTTGTGTTTCATTTTTTTTTAAATGAAATCCCACATACCACCACGCCGCTCTGTCTTTATCAAATCGTGAAATAATTTCATTTCTTATTACTATTATGCTATATTTCATATTTTCTCTTTTTTGTCCTCGCCTAACAGTTCATATTTTGTTTATCATTTTATTTTACATTCCGGCTGCAAAGATACGAAAATTTCTTTGATTTTTGACCGGCTGTGGGAGGCAGACGTGCGGGAGATTTAGAACTTCGATGCGGCGGGAGCAATCATTTTTTATTTTTCTGAATATTACAATACTCGTAAATCGTTTATCTCAACAAATGGCGTTCTGTTTTCCGTTATGGTTGCGGTTGGTCAAACCACGCTTGCCTTTCCATTGAACTATACGTTATTGTAGAACTATGGTCAAAAACACCTTTTTCCGAACTCAAAACTTTGCATTTCCCTGTGGGTACATAATTTACTTGAGAAAATTGTGTTTTACTTTCTTCTGTTTTTTCATATTTTTCATATACTATTTGGCTTGAATTAACCGCATATTCTTCCACAACAACTCCTTCCATATATCTTGTAACATAGGTATATGTGGGGTAATTACCACTTGTGGCGTGAAATGGAAATAAATATCTTTTGTCGTTTTCGTAACAGACCAAAAATACGACATCAATTTTTCCGTGAACAAACGATTCTATTTTTACAGGTTGATTGTTCTGATTTACTATTCGCAAATAGTGCTTGCTGCCACTTCTCAGTTTTGATTGCTCTTTTATTTTGTGTTTTTGCTTATGAAATTCGCCCGCCAAACCGCATTTATACACTTCAAAACCCAAAGATAAGGGTTGTCGCAGGTATGTTATTTCCGCATTTGTTTCGTCAATTTCAACAAATTTGAAACTTTTTTTCTTTGTTTCAACGCTTGCAATCAAGCTGTCTAAATATTTAAAATCAATATCCATTTTTATACGTTTTTATTTTCAATTCTTTACTTTGCTATCCCACCACACAGTCCCCCGCATTGCAGCCCCCGTCCCTCCGGTTTTTCAATCCGCCGGATTTTATTATCCGGATTGATAATTCTCTTATTCTCAGTTTGATACATCATACCGTTTGTTTTTTGCGGATTATATTTCCGGGGCAAAGTTAAACAAAATTTTCATACGAGCCGCAGCGCGACTGAGGCGAAACTCGTTAGCAGCAGTGCATTTTTTTGTCATTCGTTTTCAATTATTCGTATTGCCACTCCTCCTCTTTTGTGTCCTTTTTCGACATATCTGTGCGCTTCGACTATCTCATCAAACGGATAACATCTGTCAAGTACAGGTTTGATATGTCCTGCCTCGACATATTCTTTGATTTTTTCAAGACGTTTCGCTTCGAGTTTCATCGCGCCATCGTCTACGGTGAGATATTTTCCTGTCGGCGTTAAAGCGTTTTTGCAAGCGTTTTCAAGTTTTGAGGTTTTGTACTTTCCAACCGTATTTAAAACAAAGTCATATTTCGTTCCTTCTGGCAAAAAGTCCTGTTTTGTGTAATCCAAAACGTGGTCAGCACCCAATTTTTTTACCATTTCCAAATTTGCGGTGCTGCAAACTCCCGTAACTTCCGCTCCCAAGTGTTTCAAAATTTGAATCGCCAATGTTCCCGAAGTTCCCGAAGCACCATAAATAAGAACTTTATCGCCTTTCTGGACGTGTCCCTCTACTAAAAATTGAAACGCCAAAAGTCCGCCATACGCCGCCACTGTTGCCTCTTCAAAAGTGAGATTTTTGGGTTTCAGAGCAAGTGCTCCCGCAGTACTATCAGTCTCTTTTAGGCAGACGTATTCGGCATAAGCCCCAAATTTGAAGCCCGCCAATCCGCAAACTTCATCGCCGACTTTAAAGCGTTTGATATTTTTTCCAATTTTCTCTATTTTGCCCGCCAAAACCAATCCGAGAATTGGTTGCCGTGGTTTTACGATACCAACCATAATACGCATTGGAATTTTCAACCGCAACGGCACATTTGAACTGCGAATGAAAATATCGCTGGCGGTCACGCCTGCCGCGTAAATTTTTATTAAAACTTCGTTGTCTTTTGGTGTTGGTTTTGCAACTTCTGCCATTTTCAACACTTCGGGTGCACCGTATTTGGTGCAAATTGTTGCTTTCATTGTCATTCTTTCGCTGTTATAAAATTCATCACTATTTTGTTAAATTCCTCCGCATTGTCCATATTTGCACAATGTCCCGCATTTTCAACAATTTGAAATTCGCTGTTTGGCTCTTCCTCGTGCCATTGTTTCGCCATTTTCAATGCCAACTCGTTGTCTTTTTCGCCCGACAAAATGAGCAAAGGGTAATTTCTTTGAACATTCCGATTGGCTATCAACTTGTCTAAACCCGACATAACTGTGAAGGATTTTCGCGTGAAGTGCTTCGCACTTTCATAAAGGCGTACTTGCTCTTCTTCATTTATTGCCGAAACATTTCCTGTGTATCTGCGAAATGCGTCCATCGAAAAAATCATTTTGAACAGCCATTTAAACATTTCTTTTCTTTGTGATTTCGCAACTTCTTTCTGTTCTTTGTTTGTGCTATATCCGCCAAGTGCTGTTAATGACAATATTTTTTCGGGGTTTTTCAGCGCAAAATCTT
>JAITMT010000173.1 GCA_031277235.1 Tannerella sp. | reverse complement strand
AATATTGTATTTTCCATTCCCTGATTTTATTGAAGTCTGTTTTCTCCGGAAAATACAGTCTTACATGCCTGTTGTGGTTTTTGTTTTATTCGTGTTTGTATATTTCCCAGCCCAGATATGTTTCGACGGCTTCAAAAATAATATCGCCGACATTTCCGCGACAGGCGGCTACATGATGTTCAAAACCGTTTTTACACAGGTATTTCATCAATTTTTGCAGGTTGGGAATTTCCGTTACGGCGATGCAGCCGTCCATACCATAAGGGTCGTTCGTGATGGCGCCTTCCCCCAGATAGGATTTGATACAGCCTTTGGGGTCGTCGGTCGAAATCCGGAAATAGGTAAACGGTCCTTCGCTAACCTTGCCCTTGACCGCTCCAAATGTGTTTTCCGTACCCATCGTACGGCTCAATACGCCCAGATTGCCGACTTCTACCCGGTTTTTCACAAAACTCTTCGGAAAATTACCGCAGTGCGTGCACACGCATTTGTTGCGGTCTTCGGCAAAATTATTGTTCCAGTCCATCAAAGCGGAAGCATTTCCCGAAGCCAGCGACAGCGCGTACATGGCTACTGCGCCGGCAATATCAACTTCACAGGCGGCGGGAATCAGCCTGTCGCCCAGCATACTCATCGTGATGCACGACGCGCATCCGTAATTCACCTGCAAGGAATCCCAACATTGTATGGCTACCGCATCAACCTCGTTGGCGACAATCCATCTGTCCACAGCCAAACCGAATTTTGCCTGTGTTTGCAGTTTGGCGTCATAGCCTTTGGGAACCGTTGCGTAGGCGTGGATTTCTTCCATGCGGTTTTTCAATTCAGCGTCATCGTTTTGTATCGCGTTTGCGGAACCCAGTATTTCCGATAAATCAACCGGAATAACAGTTATTCCTGCACGCTGAAGGATTTTTTCCGATGCACGGACAGTCTGAAATCCTGCGGGACGTGCGCCAATAGATCCGATGCGTGCGTTTCGCAAACCGTTTACCACACGGCAAATGGCGGCAAAGCGATTAATGTCTTCCGAAAGCAGCGGACTGTTGATGGAATAGGTATGCAATGTGGTATCCGTGAATGGAATACCGTATTGATACAGGTTATTGCAAACGGAGAGTTTCCCGCAGAAAGCGTCGCGGCGGTTATCCAAATCTACCTTGTCGTTTTCGTCGTCGCAAGCCTGTACGAGAATCGGGACATTGAGATTTGATAACTGAATGGCGTTGATGACGCCTATTTCAAAACCGAAATTGGGCAATGTAATGATGATTCCATCTATCCGTTCCCGGTTCTTTTTGAAAAGTTCGGCGCATTTAATGCCGTCTTCCCGCGTTTCCATACTTCCCGAACCGGTCGGAGTGTCTTCTTCGTCCAGAATAACATAGTCATAACCATTTTTTTCCAACACGTTAAGCAACGTCTTGCGGACGTCTTTTGCCAAAGCGGAATTAAAATAACTGCGTGTAGCCAGAATAATTCCAAAAGTCATTTTTTTGTTCTTCATGTTTATTTTTTTGTATTTAATGCGTATTCAAGTCGCAAAGGTAAATAAAAAATATTCATCGGGCGTTAAAAATTCTGATTTTTTTGTCTATTTGCAGTTTGAACTTTTTTGTGTAAATCGGACATATTGATTATCAATAATTCTCAACTATTTCACGGAAAAATAATTTTGATAGACAAACACTCCGGATGTGATTGCGGATTGATTATTATTGCAGATTGTTTATCCGGTAAATATTGATATATGACAAAAACGGTAAACAGATAGATGTTGTTAAACTTGATTTTCATCCAAATAAAATCGTGTCATTCAATGACGGATTTATTAATTTTTATTCGGGAATAAAGTTTTTTTATACCAATTAGGAAATGGTGAATTTTGACCTATACGCCAAAATATCTGGAAAACACGGATTCCGATTCCAATCCTCTGATTCTTTCATATTCAATTCATTTTCCGGAATAGCTGTAAAAGAGACTCATTAGAAACGAATCGAGTAATCAATTTTTTTTAGAAATTATACGATTCGTTTGATGCAATCCAGCCATCCCGAATAGAGCCTGTTGCGAACATCATCCTTCATTTCCGGCGTAACGGTCATCTTCGACTGGTGTAAGGCAGTTACTTCGTCCGGATTTTTCCACAGGTTTCTTACCAATCCGTTCATGATTGCCGCTCCCAAAGCCGACGCTTCCTCAATTTGAGAAACATTGACCTTCGTATTCAGGATATCGCTCTGGAATTGCATTAGAAATTTATTCCGCGTCGGACCACCGTCCACCCGCAATTCTTTCAGGGATATATTCGCCTGCGCAGTCATTTGATCAATCAAATCCTTTACCTGATAGGCAATCGCTTCCAAAGCAGCCCGCACAACATGCGCTTTTCCCGATCCTAAAGTCATTCCGTAAAGCATCGCCTTCGCCTCGGGATTCCACCAGGGAGCGCCCAAGCCGGTGAATGCAGGAACAAAATAGACTCCTTCACTGTCCGGTATGCTTGTGGCTAACGCTTCAGTCCGAGCCGGGTCATCTATCAATTGCATTTTTTCCTGCAACCATTTGACGGTAGCCCCCGTAGAATGAATATTGCCTTCGCAGGCGTAATACACTCTGTTACAGGCTGTAAAACCGACGGAGGTAACCAGTCCGCCGGAAACAATGACCGGTTGTTCCCCAATGTTTACCATCACAGAGGAGCCTGTACCATAGGTTGCTTTTCCCATTCCCGCCTCGAAACACATCTGCCCCGCTAAAGCGCCGTGCGAGTCGCCCAATATTCCCGCGATGCAAACGGGTTCCCGAAACAGTCCGTTCATGGTGGTTTCGCCAAAAACAGAGTCGCAGGGTCTGACTTCTGCCATCATGGAACGGGGAATGGTGAAAAGCGACAACAATTCTCCGTCCCAGTCAAGTTTACGGATATTGAACAGCAGGGTGCGCGATGCGTTGGTATAGTCAGTCGCATGTACTTTGCCGCCGGTCATTTTCCACAGTAACCATGAATCCATTGTGCCCGCCAGAAGTGTGCCGTTTTCGGCAAGCCTGCGGACGCCTTCCACATGATCCAGTATCCATTGGACGCCGCTTGCCGAAAAATACGGGTCTATGATCAAGCCTGTTTTTTCCCTGACCGTATCCGAATATCCCTGCCGGATTAGTTCGGAACATTTGGCAGCCCCCCTGCGACACTGCCATACGACGGCGTTGTAAACAGGGAGCCCGGTCTCGCGATTCCAGACAACCGCCGTTTCCCTTTGATTGGTAATGGCGATGGAATATTGTGCAGCGCCGGCTTCGTAGCCTTCAACAACCTGTCTGACAGCCAATAGCGTATTGGCATAAATCTCTTCGGGATCATGTTCCACCCATCCCGGTTGCGGATAATACTGCTTGTGAGGAACGGTTGCACGGCGGATTAACTCGCACTTTTCATTGAATACAACCGCTTTCGTCGCCGAAGTACTTTGATCTATGGCTATAATGTAACTCATTGATTCCGGTTAAAAAATTCAACAGCAGTCTTATAAATACCTTCGGAATCAATTCCGTAATGATGAAAAATTTCCAAAGGAGCAGCATGTATGGCGTTTTCGTCGGGAATACCCAGAATCCGTACCGGAACGGGACAGTTTTTGACGACCGTTTCCGCAACAATCGCTCCCAAACCGCCATAGATGCTGTGTTCTTCTACGGTAATGATTTTTCCCGTTTCACGGGCTGCCCGGATGATTGCTTCGCTATCGGCGGGTTTCAAGGTGTGCATGTCCATGACTCGCGCCTGTATTCCGTCCGTTCCGAGTTTTTTTGCGGCTTCGAGGCAATGGTAAACCGTTTCTCCTGTTCCAATCAGCGTCAAATCATTTCCTTCGGTCAGCATATTGGCTTTCCCGATTTGAAAATCGAACGAATCGTCCGGATATACATCGGGAACAGCATTTCGCCCGACACGGACATATGCGGGATGGGGATAATTAACCAGTATTTCTGTCAGTTTGCGGGTCTGTCGCACGTCGCAGGGAAGTATGACCTTCATACCGGGAAAAGTGCGGAGGGCGGCAATATCGTGCAGACTGTGATGCGTAGCGCCCAACGCGCCGTAACTTACCCCTCCGCTCACGCCGATTATTTTCACCGGATTACCCGAATAGGCGACATCCACTTTTACCTGTTCCAGACTCCGCGCCACATAGAAACATGCCGGTCCGCAAACAAAGACTTTTTTTCCTGCCATGGCAAGTCCGGCGCCCATTCCGACTGCGTTCTGCTCTGCAATTCCGGCTTCCACGAACTGTTCGGGCAGTTCCTTTGCAAAATCCGTCAGTGTAACGGAACCTCTTGCGTCGGAAGTTACGGCAATAATGTTTCTATCCCTTTTAGCCATCTCAAGCAGAGTTTCGGTAAAACTCTGACGGCAGGGAACCGTTTGTTGAATGGTATTCATTTTTTATCGTTTATTTCGTTAATATTCGCCTCCAGTTCCCGGAGCGCTTCCCGATATTCCGCTTCTTTCGGAACGCCGTGATGCCATTTCAAGACATTTTCCATGAATGAAATGCCTTTGCCTTTGGTTGTTTTGGAAACAATGAGATGCGGCTGCCGGCTGTCCGCAAAATCAATATTGTCCAGCGTTTCCACGATTTCCTGCATATTGTCGCCGTTAATCTCGCAAACTTCCCAGCCCAGTGCGTTCCAACGTTGGCTGACCGGTTCGAGCGACATTACTTTTTCAGTCGTGTCGCTAATCTGTAATCCGTTCCTGTCCATAATGGCTACCAGATTGTTCAATTTATATTGATGCGCAGCCATTGCCGCCTCGTAAACAGAACCTTCGCCCTGTTCGCCGTCTCCCATCAGTACATACGTTTTGTAATTCTTTTCATCCATTTTTGCCGCAATAGCCAATCCGACCCCGATTGATAATCCGTGACCCAACGCGCCCGTATTGACTTCGACTCCGGGCACTTTTACCGTAGGATGTCCTGCAAGCAGCGAACCACGGCTGCCATACGTATTCAACAATTCGGAAGATATGAATCCCCGCGCATGTAAAACCGAATATAGCGCTTCCACGCAATGTCCCTTGCTCATGATAAAACGGTCGCGACCTTCCTTATGCGGATTTTCGGGATCTACCTTCAAGGTATGAAAATACAGGGCGACAAGCATATTCAACGATGAAAGCCCTCCCCCGATATGACCTCCTTTCGCACGGTATATCACCTCCAAAAGCGTTTTCCTTGTTTGGGCGGCAATGTATTCCAATTGCCTGATTTCTTCTTTTTGACTCATTTTTATTTTTTTACAGAATTCACATATTTTTCAACCTATCCTACTACTTATCCCCTCTCATCCGATCGCTGAGCGAAGTGGTCAATGAGCATAGCCGAACCGAAGATGAGCAGGGGTGAGGTGTCAATAAAATAACCAATCCACTTTTG
>JAITMT010000147.1 GCA_031277235.1 Tannerella sp. | reverse complement strand
TTTCGCTGGGCGGTGTTGAGGCGCGTCCGTTCCAGGGCAAGAGCCTGACTGTCAATATCCCCGTCGGTAAAACGCTGGAGGGTGATGCTGTAACTCCTTTCGGCGACGCTGACATTTTTTTCCAGCAATTGCAGGCGCATCAAGGTGGTATGGAGGTTATCCACCAGATTCCGCACTTCCACTTCGATGCCGCGTTCCTCGTCCTCCTGGATGAGATATTGCTGCTTGAGCCTTGCTTCGGCAGCCCGCACGAGCCGTTTGTTTCTTCCCCAGTCAATAATGGGAATCGTGAATCTCAGACCGATTTGATAATTGGAGGGGCGGTTGGCGAGGTCGTCCCACGAACTGGAAAGCGAATTTGAAAACGTCTCGGACATATTGATATTGCTGACTCCGATTCTGTTCCACGAGGCTTCGAGGCGGGCTTCCGGCAGTCCGTCCGCCCGCTGCCTTTTGATCTGGATTTTCTGCAATTCGATGGCGATTTCCCTGTTTTTTATTTCCAGCCGGTTCTGAATTGCCATGTCAACCGCTTTTTCCGGATCAACGGTGATGACGGAATAATTGTTCATTTCGCTTTTGAGCGTTACGGTTGCATCCAGTTCCAGACCGATCAGTTGCTTGAACGAATTGGTGGCAGCCTGCTGATTGATGGTGGAGCGATGAAAATCGTTCTGCGCTTCGGCGAGGTCAACTTCCATCTGAAGATTTTCCACTTCGCGTATCAGACCGGCGGCATACTTGTCTTCGGATATTTTGTGCGCTTCGGTTTGCCGGTCGAGATTCATCTGCGCAATTTCCGACCCTTTCTGAAGCAACAACAGGTCATAAAACGAACGGCTCACGTTGTAAATCATATCCAATTCAGCCCGTTTCAAATCCTTGCTTGCGCGTTCATAATTCAGACGGGCGGTTTTGAGTTGCGAGCTGATGTCGTTGTATCCCCAAAAGGAATTGAGCGGCTGGCTCAGGCGGATGCTGGTATTAAGTTGGGAGGCGCGCAGATCGGTATTGTAATCGTTGATGGACGACAGCCCGGACACCACCGAAATGATTCCGTCCGTCGGCAGCGGCTGCTGTATGTAAAGGTTGCTCGACCCTTGCAGAATTTTCTGGGAATAGAACGAAAAACCGGTGCTGTCTTCCCATTGCCGCACGTTTTCGGTGTATTGCGGCAGCGTCAAATCCATGAATACGTTCGTCCGCAGCGAGGCTGTCGCCGCTTTCAATTCGTTTTCGGCAACGATTTGTTCCTGCAACAGATTTTGAATGTCAAAACTCTGTTTTCGAGCAATTTCGATACTTTCTTCCAGCGAAAGATGATAGATTTGCCCCTTCACCGCCGGAAAGCAAACCGTTAATAATATGGCAATAAAAAACTGTCTCATATACATATAAATTACGAATTAAAAATTACGAATTACGAATTAAAACTCCAACAACTACACTCTAAACTCTAATAACTACACACTAAAACTACTCGTACCGCATCGAATCCACCGGATTCAAATTCGCCGCATTTTTGGCGGGCAGGTAGCCAAAGGCAATCCCCACGATGACCGAAAACGTGAATGCGAGCAAGATGGAATAAAACCGGATATACGTCGTAACGTCGGTAAACAGCGACACGGTCAGCGAAAGCGTTACGCCCAAAATGACGCCGATAATTCCACCGACAATGCTGATGGCGACCGCCTCGGTTACAAACTGGCTCATAATATCCGCTTTTCGCGCGCCGATGGCTCGCCGGGTACCGATTTCGCGCGTCCGTTCCATGACGGTGGCAAGCATGATATTCATAATTCCAATCCCGCCGACCAGCAGCGAAATGGCGGCAATGGCTCCAAGCAGGAAATTGTAAATCTGCCTTTCCTTTTCTTCCTGTTTCAGCAACTCAAACGGAATGACGATGTTGTAGTCGCTGTTGTTGAAATGATGCCGTTTCAGGATTTCGTCAATCAGCACGGAGGCTTCTACCAATCTGCCCGAATTGTCCACCTGCGCGGTAATCTGTTGAATCTGACCGGTGAGTGCGTTTTCGCGGCTGAAACGGTTGAGGAACGTGGACAGAGGCACATACACGTCGGTATTCAAGTCTCTGGCTGCCAGTTCTCCGACCGTTTCGGTGAAAAGCGCTTTCGATTCGAGCACGCCGACCACTTCGAGCCATTGATCTTCGACCTTGACCATTTTTCCGATCGGGTCGTCGTATCCAAACAAGCTGCCGGCTATGCCCGCGCCGAGCACGCAGACTTTCAAGCGCTGACCGTAGTGCTGGTCGCCAATCATGTCGCCGCGGCTAATCCTGTAATTCATCATGCCCAGAAAATTGGACGTTACGCCGATGACGGTTGATTTTACGGATTTGTCGGTATATTTTACTTCGGTGCTGATTTCCGCCTGCGACGCCACCTGCGTAACGCCCGGAACGATTTCCAGGATGGCGTCGGCGTCTTTCAGCGACAATCCCTGCGAAAATTTCGCCCTGACTTCTTCGAGTTCGGTATCCGAGAGTTTTATTTCGCGGACGATAATATTGTTCACTCCCAGGTCTTGATATTTTGCAATGGCTTCGCGCTTGGCGCCTTCGCCAATCGAAAGCATGGCGATGACCGAAGCGACGCCAAAAATAATGCCGAGCATGGTGAGCAGCGAGCGAATCTTATGTTCTACCAGCCCGCCGATGGCTAAACGGATGTTTTCGGAATAATTCATTTTCTTCTTGTTTAGTTGTTTAATCGTTTAGTTGTTTAGTTGTTGGTTGGTTGTTTGAAATTCGCAACTTACGGTCATGCCGGGTTTCAGGCGTTCGTCGGGTTCGAGCATTTTTACTTCCACGTCAAAGCCTTTCTGTTTCGATTTTTCTTCTTTCAGGCGGCAAAGTTTGCCGACATACGACACTTCGCCGTCGAATTTGATTTCGGGCAGCGCGTCCAACCGCACGATTACTTTCTGTCCGACCTGCAACTTGAGAAAATCGTTTTCGTTGACGAACGTGTTTACTTTCATCCATTTCAATTCGGGCACGTTGCCCATGCTGTAACCGCAGTACATCATGTCGCCCAACACCAGCGGCTGTCCGGTACGCATGTTTCGCCCGCGCTGAAACACGCCTGCCACCGAAGAACGGACGGTCAGTTCGGGCAAAATCCGGTAAAAATGCTCCAAATCATTCTCTATCTGCCGGATCCGTATTTGCTGGATTTTCGTATCGTTGTCTATAATGATTCTGGTGAGTTCCAACTTGCGCTTTTCCTTGGCGAGATTGAGTTCGGCTTGCTTAAATTCGAGTTGTTTGATTTTTTGCTGCCGTTCCGTCTCGAAACGGGAGGATTCCAGTTCGATTTTTTTCAAATTGAAGGCGGCTGTTTCGTTCTTTATTTTCGACTCCATTTCGCTGATTTGATTGCTCTGCTGCACCTGCATTTTTTCGAGGTTTGCGTACTCTGTTTCGAGATATGTTTCTCTTTCTATAATAAATTTGTTGACTTCCGCCGGATCAACCTGGATGATGGAATCGCCTTCATTGACCATCGTACCGTTTTCGGCTAATCCGACAATTCGCATTTCGTACCAGTACATGGAATAGCGGGGCAATATAAACAGTTTATTGTTAATGGCTTCGAGCGTTCCGGTTTCGATGACGACAGCGCCGCCGGAACCTCTTCCCGCCAAATCCGAATCGCCTGATTTTCCGCAGGAAGCGAGGAGGAGTAGAATAAGGATGAAGGAGAAACTGAACGCACGGATTGCAAATCCGCGCGAGCGGAGTCCGCGCGAGCGAAAGCCCCACCCCAGCCCTCCCCTCAAGGGAAGGAAGTCGGACGAAGCCCCTCTCTTGAGGAGAGAGGTTGGGGAGAGGCTTATGATGTGTTGATTTTTTTTCATAGCGTCTAATTCTTTTGAGCGTTTGCAGTCGTTTCCTTTTCCTTTTCCTTGTTTTCTTCGTAGAACGGGTCGGTCAGCGCCACCTCGTCGCCTTCGTCGAGTCCTTTCACGATGACCGCATAGTCGGAATTGCTGTTTCCGGTTTCCACTTCCATTTTTTTGAAACCTGTTCCCGATTTTTTATAGACGAAATTGACGCCTAATTCCGTATAAATCGCATCAATCGGCACATACAACACATCTTCCAGTTTATCAACGATAATCCGGCAACTGACGGTCAGTCCCGGCAACAGGTTTTTATCCGTTTCGTTCAGATAAATCGACACGGGGAATACTTTTATTTTCGTCGAACCCTGCTTGTTTTCCGCCAAATTCGCAATCTCCTTTACGACGCCGGTAAACTTGCTTTCCGAAAAGGCGTCGGGTTTTATTTCCACGTTCAATCCTTTTGAAATTTTCGCGATGTCCACTTCGTTAATCCTCACGGTGGCTTTCAGTTGCGACAGGTCGGGCAACGAAATGAGCGGCATGCCCGTCCACACTTGCTCGCCCACCTGAAACTTGTTGCCGGTGCTCCAGTTGTGGGAGATAATCGCAATTCCCGGCGAGGGCGTAACGACGGTCAATTGGCGCAGGGCGGCGTTCGCATCGTTGAGCAGTTGCTGGTCTTGGGAGATACTTAATTTTCTCTGTTTGACTTCTTCCGTATTGATTTTGATACGGTTGTCAATCTGTTCCTTTGCCTGTTGCAGCGCGATTTCCGCCTTTTCGAGATTGAGTTCTATTTCTTTTTTCTTGATGTCCGATTCGTATCCGGCTTGTTCCAGTCTGATTTTGGAAATCTCGTGCGAGATGCGCGTTACCTCATAATTCGCTCTCAATTCTTCCAAATCGGATTCCTGCTGGGCGATCATTTTTTCCAGTTCCGCGTCGTTTATTTCGAGTTTGCTCTGAGCGTCCATGATCGCCTTGTTTACGTCCGACGGGTCAAAAATCAGGAGGGTATCGCCGGCGTTCACTTCCGTTCCGTCCTTCACGATGTAGGTGATTTTCATATTGTAACCGAACCGGTAATTGATGGAAGGCGACGAAATGTTGATGGCGTTGACGGCTTCAATTTCGCCTTCTTCGTACAAATCCACGTAAAATACGCCTTTCACGGCTTTACTGGTCGGTATCTGATTGGCATTCTTGTCCTTGCAGGTGAAAAGAAGAACGGCAAGCAGGAAAAATAGTCCGAATTTGAGAATTTCTTTGGGATGATTCATAGTGTTATCTGTGTTAGGGTTGAATGATTGTTTGGGGCATGACGGTAGCCGGAAGTTGCTGTCCGTTTTCCGGTTTTAGCGAATCAACCGGCGTTTCCGGCGTTTGAGCGAGCGAATCGAGCAGGGCAACCTGTTTTTTCACTAATGAAAGTTTCGGTTTGCTGAGCGTTATGATATCTCCTTCCTTCAGTCCGGCTGTGATGACCGATTCTTTCTGCGACGAAATGCCCGTCAGCACCTGCCGTTTTTCAAATCTTCCTTGATTCCGGACAAAAACGATTTTCAGCGAATCTTCCTCAAAAATAGCAATTTGAGGGATGGAAATCACATTTTCACTTTGCTTGAATATAATCCGGCAATTCGCCGTAAAACCCGGTTCGGGCATGGTCTGCACGCTGTCAATGGACGCTTCTATTTCAAAGAATTTCACGGTCGAGCCGCGTTTGTAGGGCTGTCCCATCGGGGATTTCTTGAGGATTTTCCCGGAACCCGTGTTGCCGGGCATGGCGTCGAAGGTGTAAAAAACCGAATCGTTGACGTTGATGCTTTTGAAATCCGCTTCCGGCGCCATGATTTTCACTTTCATCTGCTCAAATTCGGGCATGGTCGCCACCGGAAACCGGCTCCAGACCGGGTCGCCCACATTCAGTTTCGTTCCGGTCAGCGGACTGTTGGCTCTGAGGATTAATCCGCCACGGGGCGCCTTGAGCGTCAGGGCGTCCAACCGTTCCTTGACCGATTGCACATTCGTCCTGAACCGTTGAATTTCGAGTTCCAGTTTTTTGATTTCGGTTTGCTGAATCACTTTGAGGGCGTTTAATTTTTTCTCGTACCGCGCCTTTTCGATGGACGCCCTTTCCAGTTCCAGTTCCTTGATGGTTCTTTGCCCCGGCGACATGAAGGCGATTTGCAGCGAATCCATTTGCGCAATTCGCGTGTCGGCGTCATTTGTTCTGACTTGGGCTTCGAGAAGGGCAAACTGCATATTCAGGTCGGCTTGCGTTTTGTTGATTCCCACTTCCGCATTCTCGAGGGCGATGGTCATCTGGTCGTATTCGTTTTGGAGTTGTTGCCATTCGATGATGCACACCACCTGCCCTTCTTCCACCTGCTCGCCGTCCTCCACCAGAAACTGTATCGTACCGTCGCAGGGCATCGGGCTGGTCAGTGTGGTCGAATTGACCGGCTCGACATAGCCTTCTATCACCATCGAATTGCTGAAATTGCCGTACGAAACGGTATATGTGGAGACGTCCGGATCGTGCGAACACGAAACCGTCAGAGACATTAAAAACGTGAATATCAAACTGTTGCCTTTACTCAGCATGGGCTATATTTTTGTTTTATGATGGCATGATTAATCCGTCCGAATATCCGGATTGGTCTGATCCGATTCGACCAGTCCGTCGCGAAGCCGGATGATGCGATGGGCATAGCGCGCAATGTCTTCCTCGTGCGTAACGAGAATAATCGTGTTTCCCTTGCGGTGAATTTCGCTGAACAGGCGCATGATGTCAATCGAAGTTTTCGTATCCAGATTTCCGGTCGGCTCGTCGGCAAGAATAATGGACGGATTGCTGACCAATGCACGCGCTACGGCTACCCGCTGGCGCTGACCTCCCGACATTTCGTTCGGCTTGTGATGACTGCGGTCGGTCAGCCCCACCTGTTCAATCACCTTTTGGGCGCGCTCGATGCGCTCGGCTTTCGTTTTTCCGGCATAAATAAGCGGTAACTGCACGTTGCCCAGCGCGTCGTAACGGGGTAACAGATTGAAAGTCTGGAAAACGAAACCGATTTCCCGGTTGCGAACGGCGGCAAGTTCATCGTCGGTCAACGAACTGACGTCGTGGTCGTTCAGAATGTAAACTCCTTCCGTAGGCGTGTCCAAACAACCAATCAGATTCATCAGCGTTGACTTGCCGGAACCCGACGGTCCCATAATGGCAACATACTCATTTTTAGCAATATCAATGGATATGGAACGAAGCGCCGGGACTTCTATCGTCCCGACAATATATTTCTTTGAAATATCCTTCAACTGAATAATCTTTTCCATCGTTGATATTTTTTTGTGTTTTTGAGAGTCAATGAATCGAATAATAAAACTTCAAATACGTTTTTTTATTGCGCAAAGGTAACAAATAATTATTTTCTGCAAGAGATTATTTGCGTTTTTATGAATAATTAACCTGTTTTTAGGATAAATTAACGGTTAAAGCACATGGGGAGAACGGAAAAAGCAACTGCAAAGGTTACCCCTGCAAATTTCTGTAACATTTTCCCCCCTTCTGCGTCTTATAGATAAAACCAATCTGTAATGACAAAAATTATGACTCTCAAATCCGCCCTTTTTACGGCGCTTTTAACCCTCTCAAGCATCCCGCCGCTGACGGCGCAAATCAAATTATCGGGCGCCGTAGTGGACGCCAACACCCAAAATCCCCTGGAATTTGCCGCCGTAGCCCTGCTCCGCTCCGACTCCTCCTTCGCTGCCGGGATGTTGTGCGACAGCGCCGGGCATTTTATGTTTGAAAATCTTTCGCAGGGCGATTACATCCTTTCCTCCACGTTCGCGGGATACGGCAAAACCCTTACCCCGATTCCCGATCTCGACAGCGACCGCGATTTGGGAGCCGTAGCCCTGCCATTTTCCGGCATTGCGCTCAATGAAGTTACCGTAACCGGCTCGACCGTCATCCAGAAAGCCGACCGCAAACTGCTGATTCCCTCCGCAACGCAGTTGAAAGCCTCCAACAGCGGGCTGAGCCTGCTCCAGAACATGCAACTGTCGCGCATCGCGATCAATCCCGTCAGCAATACGGTTGCCACGCCCGGAGGCGACCCCGTGCAACTGCGCATCAACGGCATTGAAGTTACCGTGGCGGAAGTCGTCGCCCTCCAGCCCCGCGACATTATCCGCATCGAATATCACGAAGATCCCGGCATGAGATACGGCAATGCGGCTGCGGTCATTGACTATATCACCCGCCGCCGCGATTCGGGAGGAAGCATATCAACCAACCTGACGAATGCGTTCTGGCGGCTCGGATTTGGAGAAAACTACCTCTCTGCCAAGGTGAACCATAAGAAATCGGAATTTGGCGTGAACGCCCGGTTTCACAACCGAAAAGTCGAATGGACGCGGGAAAACCGTCAGACTTTTGCCTTTCCCGGAGAAACGCTGCACCGCGACGAACTCGGACAGCCGACGCTATTCAACGAAAAAACGCTCAATCTTGCCCTCAACTACAACCTGAACGAACCCGACAGATATCTTTTCAACGCAACGCTCCGGAACAATTACGAAGATACTCCCAACCAGTTTTCCGACAGAATCGCCACGCTTTACACATCGAACGGCTCGAGGGATTCGTCGTTCCTCTCCGACCATTCCACGTGGTGGAACAGAACGCCTTCGCTGGATATTTACTTTCAGCGGAATCTGAAAAATGAACAGTTGGTCATCCTGAACATCGTCGGCACGTACATGGACTCCAGATCAACCCGAACCTACCGCCAGGAACAGGCAAACCGCGAGCCGTACCTCATCGAGTCCTTCATCACCGGAAAAAAATATTCGCTCATAGCCGAAGGCATTTACGAAAAAAAGTTGCCGGGCGGAAAACTGACGGGCGGTCTGAGGCACACGCAGAGTTCCACGGAAAACATCTACGCGGGCAACGTGTCGAGCCGCGTGGGGCTGGACGTCTCGCAAACGTACGGCTATGCGGAATATCTCCTCTCCAAAAGCAAATTCAGTTACACGTTCGGGCTGGGCGTCATGCGCACCTTCAACAGCCAGGACGGCAAAAGCGCCGAAAACTACATCCTTCGCCCCTCGCTGCGCGCCGTTTACAACATCAGCGACAATGCCTGGATCCGCTACAACGGCTACGTTTCCGGCTATCCGCCCTCCCTCTCCGACCTCAACAATGTAACGCAGGACATGGATGACTTGCAGATTCTGCGGGGAAACCCGAACCTGAAAACGGTGTGGTTCATTTCAAACACCCTCAATGCCGGATACAATAAGGGAATTTTCGGAGCGGAATTTTATGCACAGTACAGTTACGACCATCGCCCGATTATGGAACGGATCA
>JAITMT010000577.1 GCA_031277235.1 Tannerella sp. | reverse complement strand
ATGACGGAAGAGGCGAAACTGGAGTTGGGATTGCTGTAAAAAAGAATGGGAGCGGGGAAAATATATTTTTTGTCGGATATTCATCTGGGTAACAGATATTTGGATGACCCGCTTGCCATAGAAAAAAAGTTGGTCGGCTGGTTAGACCGTATTGCGGACGAGGCGGCGGCGGTATATTTTTTGGGTGACGTGTTTGACTATTGGTATGAGTATAAGTACGTTGTGCCGCGCGGACACGTGCGTTTCCTTGGGAAATTAGCCGAAATATCGGACAAAGGCGTTGAAATACACCTGTTTACCGGCAATCACGATATTTGGATGTTCGATTATCTTCCGAAGGAAATCGGCGCGGTGATACATCGCGAGCCGGTTGAAACGGAATTGCTGGGAAAGAAATTTTTTCTTGGACACGGCGACGAAGTTGGGTATAGACCCCTCAAATACAGGCTGATACAGTCTATTTTCCGCAATCGGCTGTGCCAGATTTTGTATTCCACCATCCATCCGCGCTGGACTTTCGGTTTTGCGCAACGCTGGTCGCTGAGTAGCCGGAAAAGCGGGATGGCGCAAACGAGACTGCTTGAAAAACAACTCGATAACGTTAAACATCTGGAAACGTTTGCCCAATCTTACCTGCAAACGCACGGGGATATTAACTACTTCATTTTCGGGCATATACACGTTATTTTGGAGGAGGAACTGACGCGCGATTCAAAATTGATCATTACGGGCGACTGGTTGCAGGAATTTAGTTTTGCGGTTTGGGACGGAAAAAAATTATCATTGCAATATGTGCGCTAAGACATTGAATATCAGAGGAAGATTGATGTCTCTCGAGCAACCGCTTGTGATGGGTATTCTCAATGTTACGCCCGATTCGTTCTATTCGGGAAGTTGTCAAACGGATGAGTATCAGGTCAAGAGCCGCATCGAGACAGTCATCGGCGAAGGCGCCGCGTTTATTGACGTTGGCGGCTGTTCCACACGTCCGGACGCTGCCGCCATTTCGGCAGAAGAAGAATGGAATCGATTGGAGCCTACGCTTAAAATGCTGAATACCAATTATTCCAATATTCCGGTATCGGTGGATACTTTCCGGTCGGAGATTGCACGCAGGGCGGTAGAAGATTATGGCGTGGCGCTCGTCAACGATATTTCGGGCGGCGCGATAGACGAAAAAATGTTTGAAACGGTTGCAAATCTGCATGTTCCGTATATCCTGATGCACATCCGGGGAACGCCGCAAACCATGCAGCAACATACGGATTACAAAAATTTGATAGGTGAAATCATGCTGTATTTTTCGGATAAGTTAAAGACATTGAGGCTTTTGGGCGTAAACGATGTTATCATTGACCCCGGATTCGGTTTCAGCAAAACAACCGACCAGAACTACGAATTGATGCTCCATCTGAAAGAAATTTCGACCTTGACGGAATGTCCGTTGCTGGTTGGAGTCTCCCGCAAAAGCATGATTTATAAGTTTTTAAATATTTCTGCGGAAGAAAGTTTGACCGGTACAATAATTTTGAATACCTTTGCCTTGCTAAACGGCGCCGATATTTTGCGCGTTCACGACGTGAAGGCGGCGGTCGAAGCCATAAAAATAGTAAACAAATTAACGGATTGATAATATGTTTGATACGATTTCATTTGGAATAAAAGACGTCATAGATATATTGCTGGTCGCGTTGCTGATGTATCAGACTTACAAACTGATGCGCAATTCGGGAACGCTGGCGCTGTTCAGCGGCGTGATTTCCATTATTGTTGTATGGATCATTGTGTCGCAAGTGCTTGAAATGAAGCTATTAGGCGCTATTCTCGATAAATTTATCAGTTTTGGGTTCATCGTGCTGGTGATTCTGTTTCAGGACGACATTCGCCGTTTTCTCGTGGCGCTGGGAACGAATCGGGGCTGGCGCTTCTTCTACAGTATTTTCAGGCGGAAAAAAGACGATTCGGACAGGCAAAAATTCGTGGCGCCGGTGGTGCTGGCGTGCATGAACATGGCGAAAAAGAAAATCGGCGCGTTGATCGCCATTCAGCGAAATATTGACTTAACGCCTTATATTCAGACCGGCGAGCGTTTTACAGCCGAAGTAAACACCCGTCTGATTGAGAATATTTTTTTCAAAAACAGTCCGCTGCACGACGGAGCGATGATTATTGTAAACAACGAAATAAAAGCCGCCGCCTGTATCCTTCCCATTGCCCATAATACGGTGGTTCCCAAGGAAATGGGCTTGCGTCACCGTTCCGGTTTGGGGCTTGCTTCCGAAACGGACGCGACGGTGATTATCATCTCCGAAGAACGCGGTACCATCACCGTAGCCCTCAACGGCAGGCTCAGCATAGACATCACCGCAGAAGAATTACAACGCATTTTGTCGGAAGATAAATCATTATAAATAAGAGTTTTATGATTACGTTGCGAAATACTGAAAGTGTTGTTTGAGGCTGCATTGGAGGATTGATGCCGGTATTTTTATCCGTATGCAACCGATTGATATACAGACTGCAAAGCAAAACAAATCTTTTGCCGACCGCCTTGACAGAATACGCAAAATGACGGCGATATTATAATTTTCGTTCCGCAAACAGGGGAAAGTGAATAATATTTTGATTTTTTGCAACCAAACGGATAGGGATTGACGTCTAAAGAGAAAATTAAAAATATTTATTCACTTAAAAAATTTCAAATTATGACTACTTAATTTCAACTAACAAATGCAACTATAAGAGTAACAAAGATTCCCTGTGAGGGGCATGCCCCTCACAGGGAATTGGGAAAAATTTCTTACTTTTACGTTGCATATGAAAAAAAAAGA
>JAITMT010000057.1 GCA_031277235.1 Tannerella sp. | reverse complement strand
ATGCGTTCGGGAGAATAGCCGGCAAAGAAATCCACGTTGAATTTCAGACCTGAAACTTTTTCCACAACGGGAATACATTCGTCTTCCGTAACTCCGGGATAAACCGTTGATTCATAAACGACTATGTCATCTCTGGAAATCACTTTTCCCACCGTTTCGCTTGCCTTGTAGAGGGGCGTGAGGTCGGGACGGTTATTTTTATCAACGGGCGTGGGAACGGTAACGATATAAACGTTGCAATCCCTGATTTCATCAAGGTTATCGGTGCAGAGAAAGCCGTTTTCGATTGCCGCCTGCAGGAGTTCGCCGCTCACTTCGAGCGTATCGTCGCGTCCCTGCATCAGTGCTTCGATTCGTTTCCTGTCTATATCAAAACCGACGGTCGGATACCGCGTCGAAAACAGCCGCGCCAACGGCAATCCGACGTAACCCAGACCGATTACTGCTATTTTTGTTTTATCCATTTTCCTGTCTTGTTTTCCAATAATCAGTCTTTTAGTCATTGATTAACGACAGATGTTGGACAGTGAACATTTTTGATTTCTGCGTGATGTTTCCGGACAAGATAGTTTAAGTATTTATTCAGCAATAACCATAACGCAATGTCTATCAGCAATACGATTTCAGTACGGAAGAAAGGAATCATCGCATAGTTGATAATGCAGAAAGACAAGCCCGTACCGAGCATAATCATCAGCGATACCGAATTTGCCAGTCCCATATCCATCAATTTATGGTGAATATGATTGCGGTCGGGTTTGAATATGTGTCTCCTCTTTTTGGCGCGTACAATCATTACCCGCACCACATCGAGCATCGGAATCAAAATCGGCGAAACGGCGATTACAAGCGTATTTTCGAGCGGAAGATAGATTTCGGGCGTATAACAGGCATATCTGACAGCCAGAAAACCGAGAATCAAACCGAGACTGAGGCTGCCCGAATCGCCCATAAACAGTTTTTTCCCCTTCCGGGCATTCCCGAACACGTTGTAATAGAAGAACGGAATAAGCACCCCTACCGTACCGGAAGCCAAAACAGCATAGAACCACAATCCGTGCAATTGAAACAGCGTACCGTAGATGCATAATCCGATGATACTGATGCCCGAAGCCAAGCCGTCCATTCCGTCAATCAGATTGATGGCATTGATGATGAACACCAGTACGAGGACGGTCAAAGGCATGCCTATCCACGCCGGAAGTTCGTGTATCCCCAGGAATCCGTACATATTATTGATGTACGTACCGGAAACGACAACCAGCGTCGAAGCAATAATTTGCAAAACGAACTTGTGCCGATAGCGCGAACCGACCAGGTCGTCCTTCACGCCTCCGAGATAGAGCAGCAAAAGTCCGCTGAATAAAAAACTGAACTCCGCGGTATCAGGCGGAAGGCTGCTGCCGGTTTGGTCAATGTTCATAAAATACAGACCGAAAGTGAGCAGCAAGGAAATCAGAATGCAGGGGACAAACGATACACCCCCTATACGCGGTATATTTCCCTTGTGCGTTTTGCGTTCGTTGGGCACGTCGTACAATGAATGTTTTTCCGCAATCACCAGGATTTTCGGAATGACTATCAATGCAAGAATAATGGAGGAAACGAGCGCAATAAAAGTATATAAGTAGTTCATAATCAATATATTACACCTGAGTAGACACTATACAAAATATCCGTTACTCCCAATCTCTTAATGGCAGAACGTTATTTCTTAGTATTGCGCCGCAAAGGTAACGCTTTATTTTATAATCAGAAAATTTTAGTTAAAAAAACAGGAAAAATAGGATTTAATCCTTAAAAATTGTATATTTGCAGCGTATTACGGAGTCAACATTGATTTCCGGAATGAGAAAAATATTAATAATCTGTAAAATAGACTGGAAACTATGCCAAAAATATCATTGCGCGGGATGGAAATGCCCGCATCGCCTATCAGAAAATTAGTTCCATTAGCCAACAAGGTTAAGGCACAAGGAGTTAAAGTGTATCATTTGAATATCGGTCAGCCCGATATTTTGACTCCGCAGGTGGGGCTGGATGCGCTGAAAAACATTGACTTGAAGATTCTGGAATACAGTCCGAGCGACGGACTGCAAAGTTTCCGGGAAAAACTGGTGAAATATTATCAAAAGTTTGATATCAATGTTCAGGCGGACGAAATTATCGTTACGACCGGGGGCTCGGAAGCCATTAATTTTGCGTTCGGCGCCTGTCTCGATCCCGGCGATGAAATCATCGTTCCCGAACCGACTTATGCCAATTATTTCGCATTCGCACTGGCTCTCGGCGTCAGGATAAAGACGATAAAAACCCGTATTGAAGACGGTTTTGCGTTGCCGCCCGTTGAAAAATTTGAAGAACTGATCACTCCCAAAACAAAGGCTATCCTGATTTGCAGCCCGAACAATCCGACCGGCACATTATATACGGAGCAGGAAATGAATCAGTTACGCGATATTGTGAAGAAGTATGATTTGTTCCTGTTTTCCGACGAAGTGTATCGCGAATTTTGCTACACCGGCGAGCCGTATGTATCGTCGTTTCATTTGAAAGGAATTGAAAATAACGTAGTTATGGTAGATTCCGTATCGAAGCGCTACAGCGAATGCGGAATCCGGATAGGGGCAATCGTTACGAAAAACAAGGAGGTGCGCAATACGGCAATGAAATGGGGGCAGGCGCGACTGAGTCCGCCGCTGTTGGGACAGATCGTAGCCGAAGCCTCGCTGGATACGTCGGATGAATATATGCAATCGGTTTATAATGAATATATTAGCCGCCGTGATTTCCTGGTGGAACGTTTGAATCGTATTCCGGGCTGCTTTACGCCCGTCCCGAGAGGAGCGTTCTACACGGTTGTACGCTTGCCGGTGGATGACGCCGACCAGTTCTGCGCCTGGTGTCTGAACGATTTTTCCCATGAAGGTCAGACCGTTATGCTTGCACCCGCTTCGGGATTTTATGCGACGCCCGGTTTGGGGCGCAATGAAGCGCGTATCGCCTACGTACTGAATAAGGAAGATCTTAGCAAAGCCCTCATCGTACTCGAAAAAGCGCTGGAGGCATATCCGCACAAGGCTTGAAGGAATTTTTGCGACTTCACGGCAAAACGTCCCCGCAAATCCCGCAAAAAATTGGCATTTCAAAAAAAACACTTATCTTTGCGTTTGTATTACGTTAAAAAGACAAGTATGAAACCTTTGTATTTTGTTACATATCTGTCTCTTTTTCTGGGGTTATGTGCTTGCGATCCGGATTCGGACGCGACGCCGGAAAGCGGAGGAGAGTATGAAGTGGTGGTGGTGATGAACAACATCGCGTGGGACGGCAATGCGGGCGCGCTGATTCGGGCGCAACTTTCTACGCCGATTCCGTTTTTACAGCAGGCTGAACCGTCCATGAATTTTAAGTATGTGATTCCCGAACAGTTCAACGATTCGACCAAGTATGCGCGAAATATTCTCATTGTTACGATTGACAAAATTCAATTTCCCAACATTTCATCTCCCAAAATTACAAGAAACAAATGGATTGATGATCAGGTTATTATATATCTCAATGCACCGGACGAACAGACGCTTGAAGCCTTTTTGACTGCCAATCGCACCATTTTGACGGATCATTTCATCAATGAAGAAATGAAGCGTACCGGGCTGAAACTTGCCAAATCCCACAGTAACATTGTTTTGGACGAAACAAAAAAGAAGTTCGACATAACGATTTTTGCGTCGGCAGACATCATTTCGTGCAAGGATACTGCCGGTTGCCTCTGGTTTTCCAATAACGCCGCCACAGGACGCACAGACCTCCTGATTTACAGTTTTCCTTACGAAAACAAAGAGACGTTATCCGTTGTAAATCTGATCAATAAACGGGATTCCATCGCAAAAATCATGATACCCGGATTCAAGGCGGGGACGTATATGACGACCAACCGGAACAATGTAAACTATTCAACCACAACGATCGGCAAATATTGTGCCATCATACACGGTCTGTGGTATTTGCAGGGCGACCCGGGCATTTCGGGACCTTTTGTCTGCTATGCCCGCGCCGACGAACTGAACAAACGGGTTGTCGTTACGGAAGGATTTGTATATGAGCCTGTTCGGGAAAAAAGAAATTATATCCGAACCCTGGAAACGACTCTTCAAACGGTGCGTTTTCCCGATGAACAGGAACCGGAAATAAAGCAGTAAAAAATTAAAAATCAAATATATAAATGGAGAAACTTATAAAAATAGGCATTACGCAGGGCGATATTAACGGAGTCGGGTATGAGGTGATTCTGAAAACGTTTGCAGACGAGCGGGTTTTCGATATGTGCATTCCGATTTTGTTCGGCTTGCAAAAAGTTGCCAACTACTATAAAAAACAGATTGAGACGGAAGAGTTGAAATCCGCTGATTTTCACGTAATTCACGATATTTATAAAGCCGTTCCGGGCAAGTTGAACATCGTTCCCTGCATTGAAGACAGTACGCAGGTCGAGCCGGGAAAATCAACGCAGACGGGCGGAATGGCTGCCTATAAATCGCTTGAAAGGGCTGTGAATGAACTGAAAAAAGGTACGATCGACGGATTGTTGACCGCGCCCATCAACAAACATAATATTCAGAGCGAAAATTTTCATTTCCCCGGACATACGGAATATCTTGAAAATCAATTTGCTACCGACACCCAATCACTCATGATTCTGTTGAACGAAAACATACGCGTAGCGCTCGTTACGGGGCATATTCCCCTGGCGGAAGTCAAATCGCAGGTTACGACCGCCCGGATTGTCGAGAAACTGAAAATTTTCCGGAAATCGTTGCAGGAAGATTTTGGAATCGTGCGTCCACGCATCGCCGTTTTGGCGCTGAATCCCCACGCCGGCGACGACGGATTTATCGGCAACGAAGAGAAAACAGTCATACAACCTGCTCTTAATGAGGTAGAAAACGCGGGCATTTCCGTTTTTGGACCGTATGCCGCCGATGGCTTTTTCGGATCGCCCAATCTGGACTTGTTCGACGGAATTTTAGCCATGTATCACGACCAGGGGCTTGCGCCGTTCAAGGCGCTGGCGATGGATAACGGCGTGAATTTCACCGCAGGACTGTCCGTTATACGCACTTCGCCGGCTCACGGGACGGCTTACGACATCGCGGGCAAAAATCAGGCTTCGGAAAACTCGTTCCGCCATGCACTCTTCACATTGTTAGATATTTATCAAAACAGAAAAAGGCACAAATCCGCCACCGCCAATCCGCTGAAAAAACAGTATTTCGACCGGAGCGGCGACAAGGAAAAATTAGACCTCACACAAGAGTAATCAGAAACCAAGATATAGAGTTAATATGTTGAAAGACAGGATTATAGTTTATACTTCGGGAACATTTGACATGTTCCATTACAATCATCTGAAAATGATTAATTACGCGCGCAGTCTGGGCGATATTCTGATTGTAGGCGTCAGCACGGACGAACTCGTTTCTTCCTACAAGGACAAGCCGATTATCCCCTTCAATGAAAGGTTGCAAATTATCGAAGCGTTGAAAACGCCTGATATTGTGATACCTCAGCGCACGCTCGACCATACGGAACTCGTCAAAAAACTCAATATTGACGCTTTCGTGGTGGGCGACGACTGGTTCGGAAAATACGACTATTTGAAGGATTTGGGCGTTCAGGTGTTTTATTTCCCTTATGGCTCAGGCGTTTCATCGTCGTCGCTGAAAAAAACCATCTACGATTCCTACGAAAATTCGCTTCAGAAAGAACGCAAGGCGAAACCCGAAATGGTTAAAGGATACAAAGTTAAATCGAAACCCAAGAGTTAAAACGCTCATTGTCAATTATCAATTGTCAATTATCCATTAATATGAAGTTTGCATTAATCACAGGAGGAACGAAGGGAATAGGTCGCGCAGTAGCCGAACGTTTGGCTAAAAGTGGTTATAATCTGATACTTACGTACAGTACGGATACGATTATTGCACAGAAAACCCGCTCGGAACTGACCGCCGCCTGGCAGGTGGATGTCGCCGTCCTGAAAGCGGACAGCGCCGACACGAAGGCTATTGACATCGTTGCGCATCACATTGAAAACCGTGATATTCAATTGGATACTGTTATCTTCAATGCAGGAATGACGAATCGGGACAGTTTTGAAACGATGCAGTTAAAAGACTGGGAAAAAGTGTTTTACGCAAATATTCATTTCCCCGTTTTCCTGTTGCAGCGGCTTTTGCCGAAAATAAGACAGGGCGGGAGCATTGTTTTTACCGGCTCGCTGATGGGCAAAATTCCGCATTCGGTGTCGCTTTCCTACGGCGTAACGAAATCGGCTGTTCACGCGCTGGTGAAAAATCTGGTGAAGTTTTTGACGCCGTACAGTATTCGTGTGAATGCGGTAGCGCCGGGTTTTGTTGATACGGAATGGCAAAAAAACAAGCCCGCCGAAATACGCCAAAACATTGAAAACAAGGTGGCGCTGGGACGTTTTTGCGATCCTGCCGAACTGGCGGAAGTTTATTTTTTGCTGATTGAAAATCCTTACATGAATGGTGAAATTGTTACGGTGGATGGCGGATATTCGTATAAATAGGGCGAACGGGAGAACGGATAAAGGGGAGAACGGAAAAACCGTTCACACGTTTACTTTTACCCGTTCATACAAAATAAATTAGATGAAGGAAGATATAAAAAAAGAATACGAAGCGTCTCTGAAATCCATTGAAACAGAGAACTATCTCGACCGGTGGTTTTACCGACCGCTGGGCTTTCAAATCGCGCGCGCGCTTCGCAACACGGGCGTTACGCCCAATCAGATTACCATTCTTTCCATTTTCGTTGGCGCTGCCGCCGGTCCTTTTTTCTATTATAATAATTTGAAATTAAGCATATTAGGTATTCTATGCCTCATTGCAGCCAACATACTGGACTGCGTGGACGGACAGTTGGCGCGCATGACGGGCATCAAGTCCAACATCGGGCGTATTCTCGACGGGCTGGCGGGCGATATTTGGTTTGCCCTGATTTATATCTTCCTGGCGCTCAGGCTTAAAAACGAATACGGTACGTATCTGTTTTTCATACCTGCCATATTATCAGGTATTTCTCATCTTATTCAGGCGAACATCACTGATTATTACAAGACTTTGCACCTCTATTTCGTCAGCCGGGAAAAAGGAAAAGAGTTTCAGCGGTTGGACGAAGTGCGCTCGCAATACCGCGAAATGAGGGGCGGCGTTTCAAAAATCCTGTTTTACTTCTACGCGCTCTACACGCAGTTGCAGGAAAAGGCGACGCCCAAATTGCAGGCATTGCTCCAATCGCTAAGCGAAAAATACGGCGACGATATTCCCGGCGATATCCGGCTGATTTTCCGGAAAAGAAGCAGTCGCCTGATGAAACGATTCATTGATTTCATGACGTTTAACGGTCGCACTGCCGTACTGTTTATCGTCGTGCTTATCGGTCAGGTGTGGCTCTATTTCGTTTTCGAGATCATCATTTTGAATATTATATTGGTAATTTCGATTTACAAGCATGAAAAAGTTTGTGAATCAATAAGTTGGAAGTTATGAATCCGGTAGTTTTAGATTATCAATTTTTTCGGGAGAAAGCGCCTTTTCTAAAGACAAAAATCGGGAACTGGTTTTTAAAAAGGCTGTTTCACTGGGCGGAAATAGACAAAGTGAATGAAATTCACGGCAATCACTGCCATTTGCGGGGAGCGGAATTTACGTCCGCCATGCTCGCCGATCCGATCATGGATATGAAATACAAAGTACACAATGAAAAGATACTGAGTATGTTACCTCAAGGTTCATTCATCACCGTATCGAATCATCCGATCGGTTCGTTGGACGGAATCATTTTGATTGATATTTTTGCCAGAATCCGTCCCGATTTCAAGGTGATGGTCAATGAAATTCTGGCGCACGTCTCGGCGATGGGCGATAATTTCATTCCCGTCGTGCCGCGAACAGGCGAAGACCAAGACCCTAACCAGCGGAATGTGAATGGAATACGTCTTTCTTTTGAACAACTGCGCAACGGTCATCCGATGGGATTTTTCCCCGCCGGCGCCGTGTCGTTCTACAACCGGAAACTCAAGCAGGTACGCGATTTATCGTGGGCGCACAACGTTATCCGCCTGATTCGCAAGGCTTCCACACCTGTCTATCCCGTTTATTTCGATTTTCTCAATTCCAAGATTTTCTATCAGTGGGGAAATATCAACTGGAAACTCAGGCTGTTACGCCTGGCAAAAGAAGCCTTCAACAAAAAAGGTCAAACCGTGGACGTCTATCTCGGACAGCCCATCGCCCCCGAAATCATCAAAAGCTATCGCGACGATACGGAACTGGCTGATTTTCTTTATAAAAAGACTTATGAGGCGAAAGATACGGTTACATTTGCAACTTGAAAGTGCGAATTACTTGTAAATCATTCTACCTTGGGTTCCCTTCAGATTCCGCCCCGTAATGCAAACTCTTGTCACCAAAAGCGCTTATAAATGCTTTCCGAGTCTTTACAAACTAATCATTAAAAATTCCAGTTACGGAATGGGCTCAATTTTTTCCCATGTTAAAGTTACAATTTCATTTTTCATTTGTTGCTGACCTTTTTGTGTCTGTATTTGAAGTTCCTGTAATGTAGTTAGATCTCTAAAAATCGGTAATTGAGCACCTTCGGAGAAATTCATATTACTTTCTGCCGGAAACTGTTTCCAATATTCAGATTCAAAAGGTAATTCGGTAATAATCATTTCTTCAAAAACATCCATATACTCTCCCTTATATTTTTTCTTTTGTCTGTCAGCCGCCTCCGGGAAAGATATCACGCTTTCGTACAATATCTTGTCCTGAGTTCTTCTTCCCTGTAAATTCGTATTTTGTATAACGGATATATACATTTCATGCGGGACAATTTTATTGTCAAATGTTCCGTAGGCAATATTTACCTGCGTAACGAAATGGTTTCCCTGATTGCAACTACCGGTTAAACGCACTAACATGTTGGAGTTTTTTTCAATCCACATTTGCCCGCTGTTACCGGACAAACCCCAACCTGTTACTGCAATGCGAGATTTCTGACGATACGATAATACCCAATAATCCTCGCCATCCGACGTGAAAGAGGAATCAACACGAATTTCATAGTCTTTATTGTATTTTCCCAACGGGTGTGTTATGTCAAAAAAACGGTATTCCGTCCACAGTCTGTTAATAGAATGTTCACTGATACGTGCGAATATATCGCTGCCGAATAACAATGACACCCTTGGCTCTTCCGGCGTCCTTCTGACGTGTTCGGGAATCCATTCATTCGCAATAAATGGATTTTTCTCATCACTCCCCATGCACAGCATATATCCGGTATATTCCACATATCCGGCTGATTCGCCTCTGTATGTAAGCGATTGCGCCTGATGAATTTTTGTCCAATAAGGTTGAGAAGGGACAGTCTTTTTATATTCAGACACAATGGCTTTGATGAGTTTTTGTTGATTGACCGGCGTTACGATAACTTCCGACAACGAGAAAAAACGGCTTTCCATTCTGACTATCGAATCAGTGTATAACAAGCTTAATGTTATCATTTTATCCTGATAACTTATATGTTTGAACAAAATGACGTCCTGAGGCTCCAAGTTATCCAATGTTAGGGTGAAACGACCTTCGTCGTCGCTAAATGCTACCGCTACATCACGACAGATCAACGATACTCCAAACACGGGTTCGTTGGTTTCGCTGTCAATCACCATTCCTGTCAGGGAAGCACCCCGAATATGGCAATGGCTTATAAAAAGGATGGTTATTAACCAAAAGAGACTGTTTTTTCTCATATCCAACAATTTTAATTTTTCAATAAATAATGCAAAAGTAAGGCTTTTTATGTGAAAATTCAAATTTATTCGCCGGTAATCGTATAATGTGTCGTTACGTCATAAAACCGTCTTTTTCCGGTAGTTTTAAGAACAGCAACCGAAGAATGGTCGCCGACGCTTTTTCCGGTTGTATCAATAATCATAGTAACAACAACCGTATCATTCACCATAATATCTTTATCGTTGTATATCAGATCGGAACAATCGCAGGATACGGAATGGTCTATGATTCTAACCGGCTCGCTCCCCTGATTCACAAACCGGAAATTACAGGTAATCGTATCACCGGCTTGAAAAGTTCCTGCCCGAATCGTGTTTTCACCAACCAGCAAACCGTTTCCATCCATTAAAACCACGCTATCTTGCAGCGAATCCGGAGAAGTTTGCTGCATCTCAAAATTGACTTTATAATAATACAGTTCGAGTTCCTTGATTTCCTTATCTTCAATGGCGCCTATCAACTGATCGTTGTAATAGCCGATCAGATAAAATCCCTTGGGCACATCCACGTCGCCTATCAACGCATGGTTTTTATAGATTTGCAGTCCGTCATATTCCGAATGAGCGCCTTGCTGGTATCCCCAAAACAGCAATTGTCGCTTTTCATCATATTTCAGGTAGGTATAAAAACCATACGTATCCCAATCCTCTTTTTCCCTTTCCCATTCTTCTGCCCAAGAATTGATACTCATGTATGACGTATTCATATTGCGTCCTTTCCGTCCAAATTTACCAATGGCACGGTCTTCCATCTTGTCAATCATATAAATAGCGGAATCAGGGAAAAAAGATACAAAGAGCGTATCTGCCGCCTGCGTAAATCCTATAAAATCCATGGTGGGAATATTGGGCTTTTCCAGAAAAAAAGGAGATCTGCGTCCGAGTATTCTATCCACTTCTCCCGTATGCACATCAATCAATGCAATGATACGTGTATAATCGTAATAATGCCCCGTATTATCCAGCCAGTTTAATTTGGGCAGTCCGGTTATAACATACACGGCAATATGGGTCGAATCCCATTGTTGCATTTGATTTAACCATACAGGTAAAAGATAAGATAAAACATATTCATCATAAAAATTTTTACTGGCTGGATCTGGATGGTTTACTTGATATTCAAACTCTTTCTTGCCCCATCTCTGCCAAGCCCAATATACAACCCCCTGATTTTCCATTTGCCATTGATTGTTAAAAAAATACCGGTATTGATTTGATGTGGAATGTAAATAATAACCGTCTGCAAACGGAATAGAAAAATCAAAATGTGTTACTTCGTTCGGTCCCTGTCCTCTACCGACATGCCGGCTAATGATACTGCCATCCGGTCGAAGACTGTATATGTAAAAATAATACATGTCCGAAAAATACAGTGTATCCCTATTCAACCAAAAATATCCCACGTAAGAAGTTTCCATACTGTCTAATTTTACGGGAATCAGGTTGATGCCGGATATCCATCCGTCGGATAAGTCGGCAATACGACCGACGTCAAATGCATCCAGATAATATTCTTTAGATGAAATATCGTCGCGTTTACTACAGGAGGCAACTGCCAGTATCAGCAGGCAAAATACATTTAGAAAAACAGCAATCTTAATCATATTTCTTTTTAATCTCTTCAAGATATACTTTTGTAATATCAGGATTTAGTTTGTTAAAAAGGTGAAGAAGAGAAACCTCCATTTTCTTATCCAAAATGAAAAAGAAAGGAACTTCAATCTCATTGATAGGCAAAGTTATACCGGACAACATCTTTTTTCCATAAACACTATCCCTCAATCTCAATGGATAGTCACCTGTAATTATAATCATCTCATTTTCTGTATAGTCAGGAAATACTTCTTTTATAAACTCAATAGCGCTTTCCACGCATGGAGAGCAGGTGTTAGTTGAGAAGCAAAAAATCAAACGTGGCTTTACTGCTAATTCATTTAGGGTAAAAGTATTCAGAGAGTCTCTACCCCAAAATATTGATTTACTTTCGATCTTTTCGCCGGAATATTTTATAGTACGCCGAAGTATTTCCTGATTGGCTTGTTCGGCCTGTTTTAAAATAAACAAATCACTGTCATACTTTTCATTAATTTTTGTCAATCGCTCTATTTCTTTATTGTTAGTATTGCTACAAGACAGCAAAAATAACAAGAAGAAAAACAGGAAAAATTTCTTCATATTTGTATTTTTTCTATTTTTTGAAATTATACTTCACCAAAAAAGGATTGTCATCTTCAGGATTGTGTGATTTTATCAGATTCTTCTGTTCGTCCGTGAGATTCTTTTCATCATAGAAGGGAAGGGTTATCTCATAACCTGAGCCCCTGTCATACAGTATGACTGATTCTTTGGAAAAATCAGGAAATATAAATCGTATATTTTCTGTTGTCTTGTCAAAAACATGGGCTTTTTGCGTTTTCTTATCAAAAAAAACATGTTTAAAATGCAAATGGCCGCAATTTAAAATGCATAGCTTATATCTGGCTGTTTCATAATTAAAAATAAAATCATAATTCAGATATCCTTCTCCCACATAATCTCCTTTCGGTTTCACACCTTCGTTTATCATAAGTTTCCTTAATTTACTGATCTGTTCGGGAGTATTATTCTTTTTCCCAAAATCCCAGAAAAAGGAAGTGCCTTTGCTTATATTGATAATTTCATTGGTGGGCGGCGGCGAAAAAAAGACGTCTCCATTATAAATATACGTTTTATAAAAAGGATTAAAAACATTCCCCAGACGACTGTCTGTTTCAAATCTTCTTTCAATAATTGTATTTGAACTCCTGTCATAAAAGCATACATGATATTCGGTGTTAGTTACAAAAAACAGTCTGTCCTTATCCAATGGATAAACTTCATTGTACGCACCGATTTCGCGAGGCAGTTTTACCTTCTCGATGAAAGTTCCGCTTTCCAATTCAAACAACAACAAACTGCCGGAAGAAGAATCTAAAAGCAGCAGTTGATTATTGTACGGATCAATATTAAAATCTTCTAAATAGATATAATCTTGGGGACCTTGACCTCTTCGAGAAATCTTGAACTGATACTTCCCTTGGGCATCAAAGCAAAACAGCGTTTGAAGTTTCAGATCCAACACATAATATTTATTGTCGTGAAATATCACTTTAAATATGGATGAAATGAGACAGTCGTCAGTCGTTTCAAGTTGAACAACATCAATAGACTCAAAAATATCGAAAATAGATATTTTTTCGGTTGAATCAAGGTCTATACCGGCATTACTTCCTCTT
>JAITMT010000469.1 GCA_031277235.1 Tannerella sp. | reverse complement strand
TTCGCTTGATAATATTTTCAAATTCTTTCATTCTCAAGCAATTGCCCGTCAGAAAAAAGGATGCTTTCACACCGTTTTTATCCAACGTTCTCAAAATGGCGTCCGCACCTTCAAATTGCGTATCCGCCGAAAAAATCAGATGTACAATTTTGCGGTCAGACTCTATCTTGATTGTAGCGCCCTGATTGTCAATTACTTTTTTCTTGCCCTTTCCGAGTTTCTGCATGTTGGAGAGGTAAAATGTCAGGCTTGCCGTGCCGTCCATCGTAGGTTCGTTGGTCGAGTAATCGCCCGGATCGTCGTGATAGACGGCTTCGCCGTTGTTGAAAGGAATATAGGGATCTTCGTATTTCAGACTGATACCCAGCAGGTTCTCGTAGATTTTTCGATAGACGGGACCGTCCACCAAGCCGCCAAAAGTGTTATCCTGATTGATTTCCACCACAAACGAATGCACCCTTTCGGGCGAATCGCCATGGGCAGGCAAGCCGCAAATCATCGAAGTGCCCCACGGATTGCAGCCGAACAGCCAATCGCGCAACGCCGCTTCCATTTCGAGATAGGCGTCGTCGCCCGAAACCTCGTTGTAGAGCCGCGCCTGCGTGATTGCCGCCGCCACGAGATTGTTGGAACACCAGATGAAAGGCGCTCCGTTCAGGAACGGATCGTTGAAATCTTTTGCCCGGTTCAGCATCATCTCCAGCCCTTTTTTCATAAAGTCTTTATATTTTGCGCTAATTTCCTTATTTTGTGTTTGTTGCGCCAAATAATAGTGCCCGATATTCACAAACGGATAAAACTGATAATGGCGGGCGCGATAGAGTTCCATCCAGGGCGTAACTTCCTCAAGCACACCCCAATAATCAGCCTTTTTCAACCACAGCAAATCGCCGGAAACGTCGAAAAGCGCCGCCGCCGCCAATTCCATGTCATCCACCCAGTTATCCTCTTCGTAGAAATAGGGCGAAACCGTGCAAGCCGTCTGGAAATTACCGGGAATAGCCTCTCCAAAACGATAGGCGGAAGCGGCTTTTTTTGAGAGAGTTAGGGCAAATTCGGGGTCTATATTTTTGAATGTCTCGGCGCCCAGCGCGAAAGCCGACGCGAACTTTCCCGCCGACGAGGAAACGCCTGTCGAGCGGTTTTTATATTTACCCAAGCCCTGCGGCTCGCCCGTGATGAAATATACGGGTCGCCCAAGCCCTTTTCCGTAGCCGTAATCAACTGAATCATACTGTGGTAAGCGCATCCCCGCATGGTCGCGGTCGTCTGCAATCTGGTTGAACATCACCGCCGAATCGGGATTCATGCGCGCCATCCACTCCAGCCCCCACTTGATTTCATCCAGGATGTCGGGGATTCCGTTGCTCCCTTTTTTGCCCGCAGCCGTGTGTTCGTCCTTGAAAACGGTTTTATCGGGCGTTTGTTGCCAGGCAAAAAGCATTTGAAACGTGGCATTTGCCGATGTGGGCAGGTATTGCAGGCAGTCGGAGGCGTCGTGCCAGCCGCCGCGCACGTCAATTTTTTCGCCCGCATGTCCGGGTTGATACACGATATAGCCGTCATGCTGATGGCAAACCGTGTCCAAATAAGGGTTGTAGCCGCATCGCTGTTGACGCATATATTGGAGCAGAAAATCAGCCGTCCCGTCATAAACTCCGTTATTGATCTGAAAAACAGGCGATTTAACGCCATTACATTCGAGATAATATTCGCCGTTTTTGTCGATTTCCGAAAAATTCAATCGCATGGCTGTTTGCATAGCCCACCGTTTTGCATTGGTTTTCAGACCTTTGCCTGAAAAAACGGAAACGTTTGATTTTGCGTCTTTTACGGTAAAAACGGGATTGTCCGTTTCCTTATCCGAAATATAAACCGCCACTTTCACGCTGTTGGGAAGATAGCCTAACTGATTGATTCTTAGCCATCCTTCGCCTAAAGAAATTTGTACGAAGAAATAATTCAGAAATAGTAAAAGAAGTAATTTTCTGATTATCATGATATTGAAAGATATAATCAATATAAACTTTTGTTTACCAATTCGTTGAACATGTAAGCGACTTTATCGGTTACGGCGTCGGCGTAGCGTTTTCCCTTTTCGGCAGTGGCTTTTAGCGGGTTGCCAACGCCTGTATCATCAGATATTTTCGCCCAGTTTCGCGGCATCCAGCCTATTTTTTGGTTCAGCGATTCGATGTTGAACGGCCTGCTTTCGCCCAAACCTGCTCTTTCGAGATGCACCAATTCGGGGCGATAGTGCAGGATAACAGACGTTTCCATTTCTCCTGCGTGGTCGTCAAAATTCTCAAAATAGTCTTTTTGCGGCGTCACGGCAAACCAGTCGCAATGCACAATCAGCATATCGGGGAAATCAATCACCAAATCGCGTATCATGGGACGGAAGTTGTTGCCTCCGTGCCCATTGAGGATAATTAATCTTTTAATTCCCTGTAATTGAAGTGATTCCAGGACATCATGAAGAATAAAATATTGTGTTTTGTAACGCATGTGCAGACAGAAAGGCAGTTCGCGCTGTCCCGGATTTTGCTGTCCCATCGGGATCACGGGTAGAACCATACCGCGCACTTGATAGTTTTGATGCGCTTTTTGAACGGCATCCATTGCGATGTGGTACGCAAGATAGCAGTCGGTCGTGTATGGCAAATGATAATTGTGAGGCTCGGTAGCGCCCCAGGGAAGCACGGCAAAATCGAATTTTTCATCTTTTACTTCCGCCCAAGTTGTTGATTGTATGTCCATTGTATTGTTTTTATAGATTTTGATTAAACGGGCAGGTTTTATACTTTTGAAACTTTGTTTTTGTATTGCAGCAGGCAGGCGTCGAGGCGTTCCTGGGCGGTCGTGTCGCCGGGCACGTTGTGCGAGGGGTGAATATAGAGTTTTACGCCTCTATCGGCAAGAATTTCGGCGCAAGTCGTAATCGTCATCCACACAAGCGTTACAAAGCCGAGCGTAGAGAGCGGTCCTACCTTGTCCTGATGATTTTTCAGCAGTACGGAGGCGTCCTGTACGGGAACGCAGGAATCAACGACGATATCGGCGATGTCAAACAACGTTTTTCCACAGGGATGGCGTGTAACTTTACCTTTTGCTTCAGCCGCCGAACCATACGCTATTACTTTCATACCCAGTTCCTTAGCACGAAGCGCCACGTCAATATTCACGTTATTGATACCCGTATGCGAGAAAATCCACATACAGTCCTCTTTATCAAAGTTGTACGCTTTCATAATCGCCTTACCGTAGCCCTCGGCACGTTCGAGAAAAAGAAATTGATGGATACCCATTTGCCCGGTGATACCGGTAAAAAAAGTCATCGGAAGTTCCACAATAGGGTGAAAGCCAACGAATCCACCAATACGCGGATACATTTCCTCAACGGGAATCGTTGCATGTCCGCAACCGAAAACGTGTACCCATTTGTCGCGTTCGATACTGTCCGCCATTGCTGTTGCGGCTTTTTTAATGTTTTCCAACTGCGTGTCTTCGATTTTTTGCATAACGTCACGTGCGTTTGCTAACCATTCTAATGCTAACATATTGATATTAAAATTTATAATGAATAATTCTTTTGTTTGTTACGATAATCAAAAACTGCAAAATCAGCAAAACTGCCATGTATATCGGGAAAACGTTGATGTCGAATGTTTTGGAAACGAATCCCATGGCATAATTTAAAAGTGAATTACCTGATAATGCGATAAATAATGCAATTCCGATTGCGGTTCCCGACGTCTGCCGATAGACCGAGCCAATCAACCCGATCGCGACGGGAAATCCCGCTGCCAATCCTGCACCGATGAGAAAAAGACTGAAAGCCGCGCCTGCAAAAGAAACGGAAAAATGGAGAATCGCGATTCCGGTTAAAACAAGCAACATCCCCGCCTGTAAGACGTGTATTTGATTGAGAAATTTGAAAAGATAACTCAATAATAATCTGGCGATTGTCATACCCAGCACGATGAATGTCAATGTGAGAATGACATGACTCTCATCAATGGAAGTGGTTGATTCCAAGTAACTTGTTGTCCAATTATTGAACAACCCTTCCATTCCGCTCTGGAAAAACAGGAAAAAACTGAGCGACAGCAACAACGGTTCTTTCAGCAATCCGACGGCTTGTCGTACCGGAAAGCCTTGCCGGTATTTGGGTTTGGGAAATCGGACGGTGAAAAAATAGAACAGACAGAGCAACATAAAAAATCCTGTTCCCCGCAAAATGATTTGATACGGATAATTTCTTGATAAAGTTCCTAACAGTAAAGGAATTAACAAAGCACCAAGACCATAACAGGCGCCTAAGAAACTCAAACGCGAACTGCGGTTTTTTTCATCGGAAATATCTGATACAAGTGCATTTGTAGAGCCATTGAGAACACCTCCTCCCAGTCCTGTCATAAAAATGGACAACCGGAGCGTGTTCAAGTCGTCAAAAAAGGACAGCCCCAATATGCCGCACAGAGTAATGAAAGTGCTGATAATGAGCAATATTTTATATCCGAATAAATCGGCTACAGGACCAAAAGCAAGCGATCCGAGCAAAATGCCGACCGGCAGGAACGTTACCAGTGAAGCGGCTTGTAAACTGTCTAATCCGTATTTGCTTGTTATAGAAGGCAATACTGAACCCATCACGATAAATGCCACTCCAAAGAATGCCATTCCAAGACAGGCTGCAATATATACTAACTTGCTTTTATACATACAATTAAATTTTATTCCGGGGATTTTAAGGCGAGATAGCCTGCGCCGTAAAGTCCTGCATCACCGCCCAGTTCCGATTTCTCAAATTTAACCTGTTTAATACTAATCGGTTGTGCCCATCTTAACGCTTCCGTATAGATGTCGTTAATCAGGCGCACAGCCGGTCCGAACACGCCGCCACCCCAGATAATTTTTTCGGGATTGAGCAGGCTGACGATATTTGCTGCTGCCATTCCCCACATTTTCACGGCTTTATGGATAACTTGTTTTGCCAATTCGTCGTTCTGATTGTACGCTTCAAAAACGTCATACGTATTAATAAAATCTATATTTTTCTGATACAGAAGGCTTTTGGGAAATATTTTTCCAGTTTTGAGCAATTTTTTGGTTTGCAGTACGATACCTGCTCCCGATGCTTGGCTTTCAAAACAGCCGTATGACTTGAATTCTTCCTGATAATCAGGTTCCAGCGCCAACCAACCGGCAGCGCCGACAATGTCGCCATGACCGTGAAGCACTTGTCCATCAACGAGTAATCCGATTCCGATGCCTGTGCCAACTGCAATAAAAGCCGCATTATTGCAGCCGATAGCGTTGCCGCGCCATTTTTCGCCGAGAATGTAACAGGTGCGGTCGCTTGCTATTTCTACCGTGATACTCAGACGGTTAATGTGTTTTTCGATTTCATCTTGCAGCGGATAATTTTCCCAACCTTCGATGTTGGGCGCCCACACTTTGCGCGTCCGCACATTTGCGATGCCCGGCACGCATACGCCGATGGCTTCGATATTTTCAACTTTTCGGGAATCCATCAATTCGTCAATGATTTGACAGATAAGCGATCCGACATTTTTACCTGTTCTGCCTTCGAGCAGGTGTGAAACATGATGAAACATGTCGCCGTCCTCGTCAAAAACCGCGCCGTTTATTTTTGTTCCGCCGATGTCGATTCCGATTACCATAATCAATTAAAATATGCAATAGCGCTTTCCGTGTGCGAAGGACTTAAACTTGTAACGCCTATGCGATATTTCTTCAAATCGCTTTGTTTACAGGGGATTACCGCTTCCGTTAATCCCGTTACGTCAATGATAAACTCCGGATTTTCCAGATTTTTGGGTTTGTTCTTTTTGAACTTGTAAATCACAAAACGCTTGGCGTTCTCTCCCCTGTTCCATCTCAGTTTAACATACTTATCATCAATGATTTCCATGGATAAATTCTTCGGAGATTCCGCTTCCATGCGTTTGATTCTTCCGTTTTCGGGCGAGAGCGTTTTGTATTTATATTCTTTCTCCGTCAGTCTTTTTTCTATTTGAACCTGCTGATTTTTAAATATTTGCTTGGCGCTGTAAAAGACTTCGCCCCGGATGTTCGGGTCCTGCATATTGCGGTCAATCTGTTTCAGGATTTGTTTGGAACTGCGCCACTGTTTATCTTTTGACTCTTTATCAACACGATAAGGCGCTAAACCTACGTAAAGTTCTGCTCCATAAGT
>JAITMT010000056.1 GCA_031277235.1 Tannerella sp. | reverse complement strand
TCGGTTTTGAAATATTCCGAAACGGCTGCTTCGAGCTGTTTATGAAGGTCTTGCGTGCCGCAGATAAAACGCACGGACGACATGCCGAAGCCCCGCCCGTCCATCGTTTTTTTCGCCGCATCCATCAACCTTCGGTTGTCGGACAGCCCCAGATAATTGTTTGCGCAAAAATTCAGGAGTTCGCCGCCTCCGGCAATCTGTATTTCAGCCTTTTGGGGCGTCTGAATGAGGCGTTCTTTCTTGTATAATCCCGCCGCCTCAATGTCGGCAAGTTCCTTTTGAAGAAAGTTTTTTATGTTACTGTACATATTTTTTATGGTTGTTTTTTTTCAATAATGGTGCAAAAGTACGAAAAATTTTCGAGAAATCCCCTAAAAAGCAATTTTTTGCTATTAAGGAACAAGTGGAATACCTTGGTTATCAATTCAAATTGCCCGCTGTTGTGAATGGCGGAGGCTTCTGTTGTCTGAACCTGGATTTTTACAGGATTTTCAGGATTCCGGGATTACTTTCGCTTGCGACGGTTTGTAGCGGGGTACTGGAGGTCTCGGATTGCAAATCTGCAGGGACGGGGCAGTAAAATCCTGCCGGAGTGGCGTCGTAACTCTCTACGCTTCCTCCAGCGCCGAAACCTGCCGCGCCACGCGATAAACAAGAAATACACAGATTACAGTTACCACACAGACGATGTAACCTACCGCGTCAAAATAATACAGCGGACCCGATTTTACAGGCTGGAAGATGACTAAACCCGCAACCAGAGAGCCAACTCCGTTAGAAAACTGTTGCATCGCCGAACATAAACTCATGTAACCTCCCCGGTCTTCAGGCTTTGGAACAGCCGTATTCAGCGCCATGGAAGGTACGAACCTGCCGTTTATGCCGATAAACAACAAAATATTCACCACTACGACCACCCATAAAGCGACGGGGGTGAGATTTGTAAATATGACGGTCATGATGATGGAAACGACCGTTCCCGCCAGAAATACGTTTTTTTTCGGAAACCGGTCGCTGATTTTACCGGTGTAAATCATGATGAACACGCCGGCAATCCCCGTTATCATATAGAGAAACGGCAACTGTTCCTGCGTAACGCCCACATTATTAATCAGAAACGGAGCGCTGAAAGGCATCAGCATGGCGCCGCCCACCGAAGTCAATGTGATGAGCGCATAACCTGCGAAATATTTTTTTTCGGTTAACAAATGTAACAAGTGTCTCCACGCATTTTTACTTTCCCGGATGTATTTCAAGTGCTCCCGGAGCGGCTTCATTTTGACCTTGATCACGACGCCTGTAATGATCCCGATTGCCGTTATCGCCAAAAAATTCGCATTCCATCCCCACCGGTTAGCGATCAGCAGTCCCAACGGAATTCCTGCAATCTGACTGACCGTGAAAGCCATCTGAACATAGCCCATCACCCGCCCTCTGTGATTGAGCGGGAATGTATCCGCAACAATGGACATAGAAATCGAACTGATAACTCCGCCGAAAATACCCGTTACCGTGCGCGAAACAAGCAGCAGCGGGAAACTGCGTGCAATACCGCACAAAAAAAGCCCGGCGAGAAAGCCGGCGTAAAAAAACAGCAAGAACGTTTTGCGGTCGTAACGGTCGGCGACCGAAGCAACCAGCAGCCCCGAAAATCCCGCTCCGAAGGCATATCCCGATATTAACAGCCCGAATTGCGCCGTGTCAATATCCAAATCCTTCATCATGATATCTCCAAGGGGGGAAATAATTGAAAAACCTAAAAGAACGGTAAACTGGAGTACTGCCAAAAGAGCGATAAGAAATATCTGGTAGAGCGTGAACTTTTGATTTTCCGCGGATTCGAGTTTTGTTTTTTGCATGTTATTCATTGAGTATAAGGAATTCACCGGGAGGGTTATATCCTATCCGTCATCTTTCATTCATATTATTAAATCCTGTCCTAAATAAAAATGTTTCCATCCTGATTTTTATTTAATACATCGTTGCTAAAGCGACCTCGGTATCTTTTCATTCTTTCTGTTCGTACAGGAACCGCCGAATACTCTGTTTGGGCGTTTTGGCAAATTCTTCCTCGCGGATTTCAAAGCCTGAAACGAAACTGAAATACGGAATCTTTCTGTTCAGCGCCTTGAGGTTCTCCTGCATCAGTATTTGCAAATTTTCTTTTGTAATTCCTTCATTCTTAATCTGTTCCATGGCAGGATAGACGAGCGCCACTAAGGAATGTTTGCCCGAGTCTTTTTCCGTGCGCGAAACAATCAGAGATTCAGCCACATAGGGCATATTGTTGAGGATGCTTTCAATTTCTTCGGGATAGATGTTCTGACCGTTGGAACCCAGCAGCATCGTTTTGTTGCGTCCCCGGATGAACAGAAATCCGTCATTATCAATGATTCCCAAATCGCCGGTGTGTAGCCAGCCGTCTTCCGTAAACGCCTCTTGAGTAGCCTCTTTGTTTTTGTAGTAGCCCAGCATTACGTTCGTTCCCCGCGTCAAAATCTCGCCGACGCCTTCCTCGTTGGGCGAATCTATTTTTACCTCCATTCTGTCCACCACTTTGCCGACCGAACCCGGTTTGAAACTGTCCCATTGCTCGTAGGCAATTAGCGGAGCGCATTCCGTCATGCCGTAACCTACTGTATATCTGAATTTTATAGAGCAAAGAAAAGATTCTATTTCGCTGTTCAAACCGGCGCCGCCCATCACGACTTCAAAGAAATTGTTTCCGAAAGCGCCGTTCAACTGTTTAAGTATCTTCTTTTGAATCAGTTGTTTAGTACCGGGCAACGCATACAGCATTTTTATCAGCGGTTTTTTCAGCACGGGAAAAACGCGGGTACGCACGATTTTTTCAATCACAAGCGGCACGGCGATGACCAGCGTCGGACGTATCTTGTTGAAAGTCTGCACTACCAAATTAGGCGAGGGCACGCGCGGCATGAAATGCACATGGCATCCCTTGTTCACGCTGTTCAAAATCTCAAACGCCAATCCGTACATGTGCGCCATCGGCAGTACCGAAACGAGATCGTCGCCTTCGTTGATGAACAGCAGCCGATCGTAGGCATACTGCGTGTTGCTCCAGAGAGTCCGGTAGGGCAACATGACGCCTTTTGAAAATCCGGTCGTGCCCGATGTATAATTGATAATCGCCAGTTCCTCAGGATCTTCCACATGAAATTTTACATCGTCCCTGGAGAAATCGGGAAATTCCTTTCCGAAAACATCACTGATATTTTGAAACGTATTTTTCACATTTTCAGGCGCTTCGATGATGGCAAGCGTATCAATCAACATCGAAACGGAAACATTAGGCATCTCTTTGGGATTCAGCAAGTTCCAGTTTTGTTGCGAAGCAAGCAACAGTTTGCTTTCGGAATGGTTGACGAGATGGTGCACATTGTCGGGCGTGAAATCGTGCAACAACGGCACGCCGACTGCGCCATACGACAGGATTGCAAAAAATCCGATTCCCCAACGGGCTGAATTTCTGCCTATTATCGCTATCTTATCGCCTTTTTGGATACCGGCTTCGCGAAAAATGATATGCAACTGCGCAATCTCGCGCGCCATATCCTTATAAAGGAATGTATCTCCCTCATAATCACTGAATACGGGCTTATCCCAATTCTTTTTTATGCTGTTTTCTATCAGCCCTAAAAATCTGTTTTCCATTTTTTTTTCCTTAATAAATTAACATATCTTCTTACGCCGAAGGCGTTTAACATGGATAACCCCTTGCAAGCGGAGTGCCGCTCGGGGGCGTAAAGGACCGCCTCCGGCATCCCCGAGCTGCGCTCCGCTTGCAGGGGGTTATCCATATATAAGTCCTACGGACTTTTGTTTTGCGAAAATTCATTATAAATTGTTTATTTCTCAAGCCTTTAAAATCTAAAATCAAGTACAAAAGTAATCAATTTTTCAATTACAATGCAAATTTCGGCGTGCGATGAATCCATTGTCCGCGCGTGAAATCGGGGAAATTAATCAATGCACCGCCCTGAGCAATAGACTGTTCCGAGAGTCCGGAAATGGCGCTCCAAGCCGCCGCATCGTAACAGTCCATCGGAGCCGGCTTTTTGTTGCGGATGGCGTCAATGAAGTCGTACATCATGATAAAATCCATGCCGCCATGCCCCGCTTCCGCCGCTTTTGCGTCCAGAGAACTCCATAATTTATGGTCGTATTTCTTGAACCATTCTTCCGAATCGTCCCACGTATGCGGTTTCGATTGCCCTTCGACATAGACGTGATCACCGTCGTTCATCCACAGCCCTTTCGTGCCCTGAATGCGGAATCCGAGCGAATAGGGACGGGGCAAATTGGTATCGTGCGTAACGATAACCGTCTCACCATTAGCACATTTAATCATGGTAGTAACGATGTCCCCAAGGTTGAAATTGATTTTGGTGTAGGGATGATCCTTGCCGCCGTTTTCAACGATGAAATTGTGCAATCCGCGCGATTTGGTCGCCATTGCGGAGAGTGTCAGAAAACGGTTTCCGTAGTTGATATTCATGCAGTTGGCTACCGGTCCGATACCGTGCGTGGGATAAATGTCGCCGTTGCGGGTAACGGAATGTTGCGTGCGCCATTGGGCTTCGGAAAAAGCCTCCTTGCCCATCAGCAACTTGCCGCCTTTTTGGTAGGTATAACTCGCGCCGTCGTTGAATTTCACCTCGCGCAGGTCATGTTCATAGCCGCAGCCGCCGTGCATCATCTCGCCAAACAAGCCCTGACGTACCATGTTGAGCGCCGCCATGCAGTCGCGACGATAGCAGACGTTTTCCAGGATATTCAACTGAGCGCCAGTCTGTTCCGACGTGTTTACCAAATCCCAGCACTCTTCTACCGTATTGGCAGCCGATACTTCCACGCCCACGTAAGGCACGCCAGCCTTCATTGCCGCTACCGCCATCGGTGCGTGCCATTCCCACGGACTGGCTATGATGACGCAGTCAAAGGTTTCATTTTCAAGCATTTTCTTAAATGCGTAATCGTCTCCCGTATAGACTTTCGGTTCGGGAACGTTGAATTTGGCGATGTGTTTCAGCGTATTGTCGAGAGGTCCTTTTTGGACGTCGCAGATGGCAACGATTTTCGTATCGCCGATCGCCAATACGTTGTTAATGTGTTCCTGACAGCGCGAGCCGGTTCCGATGAAACCGAAACGCAGTTTGCCGTCGTCTTTGCCTGCGGACTTCGTTTTTTGCTGGGTTTCCGCTACGTTGTTCATGGCGGCTTCCGCCCTGTTGGCAACCGTAACGCCGGCAACGCCCAGTCCCGCCGCTGTGATGTTTCTGATGAAATTTCTTCTTGTGTTTTCCATAATTTTATTTATTTATAATTGTTTCAATTTTTTTGATCAAATCTTCTGCGGGCTGAATGTAGTGTAATACATCTTTTTCATCCAGTATTTTCCAGTCGTCATAATCTCCGCTGTGGCGAAGTTCAAAAAGATTACCGTATAAACGGTTTTCTTCCTTACTGATAATTCCCTTATTTACAAAGTTTTGCCCCAATACGGAAATTACTCCCGAATGAGTATTTGCCTGCAAGCCATTTTTCAGCAATAACGCCGTAACAGCATAAAAACAAGCATAATACAACCGATTTGCGGCTGTATGCCAATAACCGAGTTTGGCTGTTTCCCTGGCTTCGTTTATAGCGTTCTGCGCTTTTTGTAAACGGTAGGCCACTACTGCTTTTCTTTCGTCAATACTGAGTGTCATACGATTTCAATTCCGTCGCGTTCTACATTTTTATAAAACGGTGTAGGGCGTCTTTTCTCCCATTCCTCTTTCGTATATATTTTCGGACTGATGTAAACGCCATATTTAAAGCCCTTTTCCGTAAAGGGATATCCGTATTTATTATAATCTTCCATCATACTTTCGGACTTGTCAATTAAAACGAGCAAATCCCAATCCGAATCCTCCCGTTCATCTCCACGAGCCTGCGAGCCGAAAAGAATTACTTTTCCTTCCGGCAGGATTTCCTGTTTGACATTTTTTATTTCCTCCAATATCTGCCTATTCATTTTCTTGTTTTAACGCCCCAAAAGTACGGGATTATTTGTTATCCTCCAAATTGTTTTTGATTTGAAATTCAACTTCCTTTCCTATAAAAGTGGCATCAAAAAAAACATTTGATTCATATTTTTTTGAATATTTTTTATACCTCCTTCAACTGCAAAAACGCTTTGCCCAGCATAGCCGCTATATCACCCGCCAGCAGGCTTTCCTGCGAAAGTTTTTTGACGGCGAGATCGCCCGCAAGTCCGTGGATATAAACGCCCATCACGGCAGCCGCTTCAAAATCGTATCCCTGCGCAAGCAGTCCCAGCAGCACGCCCGTCAGCACGTCGCCGCTACCGGCGGTTGCCATGCCCGGATTTCCGGAAGTATTGAAAAATACTTTCCCCGACGGAATGCAAACCGCTGTGTATGCACCTTTTAAGACGATGCAAATCTTCTGTTCGTTGGCGATGGAGCGCGCTTTCTGGATACGTTCATATTCATTTTCGCTATCCCCTGCGATGCGGTCAAATTCCTTGGCATGAGGCGTTAAGATCGTTCCTTCGGGTAAAATTTTCAGCAATTCGGTTTTTTGCGAAATGATGTTCAGCGCATCGGCATCCACCACAAGCGGCTTGTTATCAATCCTTTCCAGCAATCGCTCGAATGCCGATACCGTGCGGGCGTCGGTTCCGATTCCGGGTCCGATACCGATGGCGTCATATCTCGAAATATCAGGGACTTCCGTGATGCAATCCCTGTTGGCGTCCAGACTCGACATCGCTTCCGGCAAGGAAACCTGAAGGATTGTTTCGGCTCGATGCGGAACATGCACCGTCAGCAACCCCGCTCCGCTGCGCAAGCAGCCCGTAGCCGCCAGCACAGCCGCACCCGTTTTGCCTGCGCCGCCAGCCATCAGCAGGGCATGACCGTAATCGCCCTTGTGCGAAAAACGGTCGCGCGGACGCAACAATCCGGCAATATCTTCTTCGGTAATCAGTCCGTAATTGCTTTTCGTATTTTTCAGCGCATCGGGGTGAAGTCCTATCGGTAAAACCTTCCATTCTCCCACAAAATCAGCGTTTTCAGACAGTAAAAACGACAGTTTCGGAAACTCGAAAGTAAGCGTCAAATCAGCCTGAATGATGTATTGCGGATTGTTTTCCCGGTTATCTTCGCCAAACAGTCCCGAAGGAATATCAATGGATACAACCGTTGATTCAGAGGCATTTATATAGTCAACAATTCCGGCAAAACCGCCTTCGAGCGGACGGTTCAAGCCCGAACCGAAAAGTCCGTCAATCACAATATCCTGCCGCGTCAAAACAGGCGGCGCAAACTGCATCCCCTTGACGATTTCCGTAAACTTCCTGTTTCCGGTCTCCCTGAGCCGTCCCTTATTGATTTCACAATCAGGCGAAAGCCTATTTCCCGGATTGAATAAATACGTAAAAACGCTGTAACCTTTCTCCGCCAGCAAACGGGAAATCGCCAAAGCGTCGGCGCCGTTATTTCCCTGACCGGCAAATACATGGACAGGATTTCCGTGCGAAGGGAAACGCCTGCAAAACTCGTTCACAAAAACGGTTGCGGCACGTTCCACCAAATCAACAGAGTCTATCGGCTCATTTTCAATCGTGTATTGATCAATACTTTTTATCTGCGATGTTTCAAAAATTTTCTTCATATTTGTTACCCGATAATTTCAATGACTGAATGCAATTATTATTTTGCAAAGGTACAGTTAATTATTGAAAGTAGCAAATCTGTTTCAGGTTTATTGGCGAATATCTATCATCATTTTTTCACCGTCTGACAGTGTTTTCCCGAACCGGAAATCCCTGTGAAATCGCCGGCGTCAAGTTGTGACTATATAATTCTTCAATATTTGTAATTATATTTTCCTACGCTGGCAAGCCGGTCGTCCGTGTCACCCATTCTTCTGACGGTTTCTCCTGCCGGAAGTTTGTCAACCTGCACACCGTAAATATTCAAGAAGTACAATTCGGGATTTATAATATAAGTACTTGTAAGTGAAGGACTTGCAAACATGAAGACGTTGCATACGTATTCCGAATTCTTTTCCGTTTCCGACAGCGGGATATTGTAAATATATCCTCCCTCATTGATTTCAATGTTATTTTCCGTATAGGTGTAAGAAATCCACAGGGCACTGCCTTTACCTTCGTTATCTGCCGGTCTTTCGAGTTTGGCAAGATGCAATCGTCCTAATTCATCATACTGATATTCAACATAATAATAAATAGCCCTTCCTATATAAGCCCGCAACTCGGATATTCTGGCGCCACCGCGGGCAATCGACAATTGCAAATCGTATGTGATTGTATCAATACGGCAAGCCATTCCGGACGATGTATAAACAACATTGCTTTTATCTATTATTTTCTCTCCTACCTGAAAAGCGTATTCACTGATACGCCCATACATATCTCCATACAATATATGCGTGCGATAATCATCCCGCGCAAATTCCGTCACTTTCCCTAATTTTATAGACGGAATATCATTTCCGCTTTGATCCTCGCAAGCATTAAACGTTACCACAGCCAATATTGCCATGAATAATTTCACAATTCCTTTTCTAACTTTCTTCATATCAGTTTATTAATGGATTAATAGCGTTTTCTCTTTCAGTAAAACCGGCTGCAAAGTAAAGCATTTTTTTATTCTTTACAAAACTTTTTCATCATTTTAAGAAAAAAAAATTTTCAACAATTTTTCCGTCAAGACGGATACCCCACGGAAAAATGCCACGCAAAGTTATCGCGAAAATTCGGATTCCCTATCACCCGGCGTTTATTGTCAGGCTCTTGCGGATTGTAGCCCGTATCAAGTGTGGAACGACGGAATTTATTATTTTGAATCCTTTTTCGGAAACCGGAATATCCAAAAGGCTTTGAGACGCATAATGACAACACCTCAACTGATAGAAATAACCTCCTGTAAATCAGTTTGTTAATTATAAATCAATTATTTGAACGTGCAAGTCCGATTTTTTTGCGACTGATGACCAGATTGTCGAAATAACGTATCTGATTCCCTTTTACGCCTCCGTTGCAATAGTTTTCCAGATAGAATGCGTTGATACCGTACAACTTACCGGGTCCCACCTCGCACGAGCCAATCCAGTTCAAATCGGTTAACGATACTTGAAGGACGTCATCTACCCAAACCTCAAAGATGCCGTTATTTTTACCGGCATCGTTGAGTTTGACGTGTGTCTCAATGCAGTACCACCGTCCAACATGGTTTTCGTCGAAGAAAGGGACAGGTATCCGTTTGCCGCCCATCCATGACAAGTTGTGAAAATCATTGTATCGGGATGTTATCAACCGCGTATTGGTTGCCGGATACTTGTCGCCTCCCTCCCGCAGCGACCGGGCGTTGCCGCCGAGGACGTCTATGCCCGACGCCGGTTCCAATCCAAGATAGTTTCCGGTTGGACGGGCATCCCTGTCGCCGTCTCCCATACTCCATACGTGGGCAATCATGGACTGACTGTAGTTTGCGCCTTGCAGAGAGGTGATGCGGCACAGTTTGTCGGCGCCGCCGAAAGTCCATTTTTCATCGCATTTGAAATAGAAACGGACGTATATCTCGGTAAGGTATTCATCCTGCGCGGCGACTGATTTGAACTCGCTTGAGCCGGGAGGAACTTTGCCGAAAAACAGGTGCAGAGATCCGGTTGTAAATTCTTCTCCGTCTATTTCCCGGAACTCGGCGCGCATACCCTGAGAGCCGCCCAATCCGATACCCGGAAACGGAACAAACTGATCGGGACCGTTTTTACCTCCTTGAGAATAAGAACCGTAGCGACTGAAATCGCCCGATTCGAAGTCGTCCCAAAAGAGCCAGTCGTCCGTCGGAGATTCGGAGAAAAATATGGAATTGCGACTGCACGTTTTCCGGTCAAATGCAATCGTTGAAAATAGTGCAACCGGCAAGAAAACAACAGTGAGCAAGGATAATTTGACGGAATATTTCATGAGTTTTGATTGTTCCGGAGAACTTTTTACCAAAAACCGGGAATTGACGCCGCCACCTGCACCACATACGTGAGCGTATCAATATAACAAATCGCTCCCGATGATGTGTAATTTACAATTCCTTTAACTTCCTTCATATTAATTATTAATGGATTTATAGCGTTTCCTTATGTTCGTAAATCGGCTGCAAAGTAAAGCATTTTTTTGTTCTTTGCAAAACTTTTTCATCTTTTTAAGGAAAA
>JAITMT010000381.1 GCA_031277235.1 Tannerella sp. | reverse complement strand
ATATATGGAGAAAGTAAAGAGAATTATCGGAATTGAGGAGAAAGTGCCTTTGCTGAAAGGCATACCGCTCAGTATTCAACACACATTTGCCATGTTCAGCGCGTCGGTGCTGGTGCCCTGGCTATTTGGAATCAATGCCGCCATCGTTCTGTTAATGAACGGTATAGGTACATTGATTTTTATATTTGTTACCAAAGGAAAATCACCCGCCTATCTGGGGTCGAGTTTTGCCTTTCTGTCGCCCACGTTCATTTTGTTGGCAAATCCCGATTACGGATTTCAGTATGCGCTCGGCGGATTTGTCGTTGCAGGATTGATATTCTGTGTTGTAGCGCTGATTATCAAGATATTCGGTACAAAATGGATAGACGTCGTATTGCCGCCTGCGGCGATGGGTCCGGTTGTCGCACTCATCGGACTGGAACTCGCAAGCACCGCTGCCAAAAACGGCGGACTAATCCTGAGCGAAACCTACACGGCGATCAATCCGCCGTTTGTACTCGTTTTTGTCGTTACAATTGGGATTGCAGTGCTGGGGCAAGTGCTGTTCAGAGGCTTTGCCGCCGCGATTTCCATCCTGATAGCCATCGTTGCGGGCTATGTGCTGGCGGTGGTGATGGGGCTGGTGGATTTTGCGCCGGTCGCCGAATCCAGGATATTGGCATTGCCGAATTTCATGTTTCCGAAATTCAGCCTTGAAGCCATTTTAATCATTATTCCCGCATCGCTGGTCGTTATTTCCGAACATATCGGTCATCAGGTTGTTACGAGTGAAATAGTCGGGCGCGACCTGCTAAAAAATCCCGGATTGGACAAAACGCTGTTTTCGGACGGTATTTCGACGACCCTGTCGGGACTTTGCGGCTCGGTGCCGACCACCACTTACGGCGAAAACATTGGCGTCATGGCGATTACGCGCGTTTACAGCGTGTGGGTCATCGGCGGAGCGGCGGTGATTTCGATATTGCTCGCGTTTTTCGCACCCGCTTCGGCGCTCATTAATTCGATTCCGGGACCCGTCATGGGCGGTATCAGTTTCCTGCTGTACGGCATGATTGGCGCGTCGGGAATCCGTCTGATCGTTGACCGGAAAGTGAATTATGCCAAAGCGCGGAATTTGGCAATGACAGCCCTTGTCTTTGTCGTAGGACTTTCGGGCGTTTTCATTCAACTTGGAAACGTAAAATTGACGGGCATGTGCCTCGCTACGATTGTCGGAATAATTCTCGGAATCATATTTTATATCATTGATAAACTGGGCATTTCAAACGACACGGGCGAACCGGACGAGATAAAATGAGAAGAATGAATACTCAATGTAATACGCTGATTTGGCAATCCGTAGGATTGCATCGCTCGGTAGAAAATGTTGTCTGTCCATGGTCGCATTCCATACGGAATGCGTCCCTTGGGTTCTTGACCTTTCTACCGAGCGATAATCCCTACGGGATTTTTCAGATGCAACATAGAGTAGTTATAAATTGAATATAAATAAGTTAAAAATAAATAAAATGAAAAAAATGATGTTATTAACCCTTTCGCTGTGCAGTTTAGTCGGCTTGACGGCACAGAATGACAAAACTATCAGTAAATTAGAAATTTACGATATTGAAACCGACGCCCGACAAGTGTTAAAAGAATTTCCTTTCCTGATTGAAGCGCCGAACTGGTCAAAAGATGGCAAATATCTGATATTCAACAGTAAAGGGAAATTGTACAAAATCGAAATCGCCCGTCCCGAAAACATCGAAGAGATCAACACGGGATTTGCCGTCAATTGCAACAACGACCACGTGCTTTCGGCTTCGGGACAGCGAATCGCCATCAGCCACGGCACGAAGGAAGACGGACGTTCGCGCATTTATGTTCTACCCCTTGCCGGCGGAAATCCCACGCTGATTACGCCGATGGCGCCGAGTTACCTGCACGGCTGGTCGCCCGACGAAACGACGCTCGCCTATTGTGCCGAAAGGAACGGAAACTTTGATGTTTACACGATTCCGGCGGAGGGCGGCGTGGAAAAGCGGCTGACCGACGCCGAAGGACTCGACGACGGACCCGAATATTGCGCGCAGGGCGACCATATTTGGTTCAATTCGTCGCGCACGGGGTTGATGCAGGTTTGGCGCATGAACAGCGACGGCACGAACCAGCGTCAGGTAACGAAGGACGGGGACAGAAATTCGTGGTTTCCGCACATTTCGCCCGACGAGCAGTGGGTGGTGTACATCGCTTATAAAAAGGGCGATGTGGAACCTGCGTCGCATCCTTTCGGCAAACATGTGGAATTACGGCTGATGTCGGTAAATGATTATCAATCAAAGACTATCGTCAATCTATTCGGCGGTCAGGGCACGATAAACGTCAATTCGTGGTCGCCTGACAGCAAGCGGTTTGCGTTTGTTTCGTACAATGAATGAGCCGTTATCCGTAGAGAGTCATCCGCTGACGCCTTTTTTGCCCGAAAATGCCAAGTTGCTGATGCTGGGGAGTTTCCCGCCGCAAAGGAAGCGGTGGGCAATGGATTTTTACTATCCGAATTTCATCAACGATATGTGGCGGATTTTCGGAATTGTGTTTTTCGATAATAAGGAACATTTTGTCGATCGGAAGAATAAATCGTTTTTCCGGGAAGAAATCATTCAATTCTTGACGGAAAAAGGCGTTGCGCTTTTCGACACGGCAACTGCCGTGCGCCGCCTGAACGACAACGCTTCGGACAAGTTTCTGGAAGTAGTGCAACCGACTGATATTAAGGCGTTATTGGACAAAATTCCCGAATGTAAATCCGTTGCGGTAACCGGACAGAAAGCCACCGAAATATTCCTGCAACAATTCGACGTCCGGGAACCGGCAATCGGCGATTTCACCGACTTTTCCTGCCAAAACCGGCGCCTGCAATTTTACCGGATGCCCTCCTCCTCCCGCGCCTACCCGCTGAAACTGGAACGCAAAGCGGAGATTTACCGGGAGATGTTTGAACGGGTTTTGATTAATTCCGGCAATTCGTAAATTTACATTTTTGGTGCGGTTACTTCAAAAATCCAAAATCTAAACTCCAAAATCTAAAATTAATCCGTACCTTTGCGCCCTTAAAACAGGAAAACAGGTATTATGATTACAGTAAGCGGACTTGATTTGCAATTCGGCAAACGTATTCTTTTCCAGGATGTTAATTTGAAATTTGCTCCGGGAAATTGTTATGGAATAATCGGCGCCAACGGCGCCGGGAAATCAACTTTTTTGAAAATCATCAGCGGAGAATTAGATCCTACGCGCGGCACGGTATCGCTGGCGCCGGGCGAAAGGTTGTCGGTGCTGTCGCAAGACCACTTTGCTTTCGACGAATTTACCGTTTTGGACGCCGTTTTGATGGGGCATTCGACGCTTTGGAAAGTGATGTCCGAGAAAAACGCCATCTATGCGAAGGAAAATTTTACGGACGAAGACGGTATCCGCGCTTCGGAACTCGAAGAAAAATTTGCCGAAATGGAAGGCTGGAACGCCGAAAGCGACGTCGCAGCATTGCTGAGCGGGCTGGGTATCCGGGAAGAACTGCATTATAAATTGATGAGAGACCTGAGCGGCAAGCAAAAAGTGCGCGTTCTGTTGGCGCGCGCCCTGTTCGGGAAGCCTGACAATCTGTTGCTGGACGAGCCGACGAACGATCTCGACCTCGACACGGTAGCGTGGCTCGAAAATTATCTCTCCAATTTTGAACAAACCGTCCTTGTGGTTAGCCACGACCGGCATTTTCTCGATTCCGTCTGCACGCATACGGTTGATATTGACTTCAGTAAACTGAAAATGTTTGCGGGCAATTACAGTTTCTGGTACGAATCGAGCCAGTTGGCGCTACGTCAGCAACAGCAGCAAAACAAGAAGGCGGAAGAGAAGAAAAAGGAACTCGAAGAATTTATACGCCGTTTCAGCGCCAACGTAGCGAAGTCGAAACAGACGACCAGCCGCAAGAAAATGATTGAGAAACTGAACATTGAAGAAATCCAACCGTCTTCGCGCCGCTATCCGGGCATTATTTTCACACCTGCACGCGAGCCGGGCAATCAGATATTGGAAGTCAGCGGATTGACGAAGACCATTGACGGCGAAGTATTGTTTAAAGACCTGAATTTCAACGTGGAAAAAGACGATAAAATCGTATTCCTGAGCCACGATCCGCGTGCCATGACGGCGCTGTTTCAGATTATCAACGGCGAGGAAGAAGCCGACAGCGGTACGTTCAAATGGGGACAGACCATTACAACTGCCTGTTTACCATTGGATAACGCCCAATATTTCAACTCCGATTACAATTTAATCGAATGGCTGAGTCAATTTGCGAGCGACACGAACGAGGTGTTTCTCAAGGGTTTCCTGGGGCGCATGTTGTTTTCGGGCGAGGAACTGCTAAAGAAAGTCAGCGTCCTGTCGGGAGGCGAGAGAATGCGCTGCATGATTTCGCGGATGATGTTGAAGGACGCCAATACGCTGATTTTAGACACGCCGACCAATCATCTCGACCTGGAATCCATTCAGGCGTTCAACAATACGCTCATCAATTTTAAGGGAAATGTGCTGTTTTCGAGCCACGACCACGAATTTATCCAGACCGTAGCCAACCGAATCATCGAACTGACGCCCAACGGCAATATAGACAAAATGATGGAATACGACGATTACATCACGGATTCGCGCATTGCGGAATTGCGGGGGCGGATGTAAAAAGACCGTCGAAAACTGCCGCCAGAAGGCATATTAATTCTGAAATTTATTAACAGGATATAAAGGTTGTAATTGAAGATAGGGTTCCGGTAGATTAAAATATAAAATGACTATGAATAATAAAACAAGTCGCTTCAATATAGAAATAGAAAACGACAAATGCATGTTGCCCAACACATTAGAATATTAGGAATTGTTAACCTTGTTAGGAGTAACGGATTTATTATTAAAGAAAACAGATAATGAATTTTATGTGATTACAAACGGATAATAATCCTGTAAAATAAAATCTTGATGATTTCTTGGCTACATGTAAATAAAAAAGAGGCTCACAATCTAATGTAAGCCTCTGATTTCCAAGTAGCGAGAGGGGGGCATGATCCCCCGACCTCATGATTATGAATCTTAAAATATACTTTTTCATTTGTTTGACTTTTCTTTCCAATATTGACTAAAATACTGTTATCCAATATATAAATATATAAAAAATTTTTCACTTATTTCTTGTTTTTATCGATTTTTTCGTATTTTTGCAGCAGTAGTATGTACATAGTATGTACATCAAACTAAGTATAAAGTACTGTTAGTAAGAATTTTTATTAATATAGTATGCACATTGAAAGGAGAGTTTAGAATGAAATTTGAGGCAATCAATCGAAAACAAAAGGACAATGTCCACGTGGCAAGTATTCTGGACGTACGGCGACCGACCTATAATGGACTGTACATTGTGCGGACGAGGGTAACTGTCGGTAAAACGCAAAAATATTATCCGACAGGGGAGGAAATGGCCAAGGAAGATTGGCTTCGGCTACCGAAAGCCAAAGAACCGCAGTTAATTGAAGTCCGAAGGAGCATAGAAGCGTCGTCACAAGTGATTTTCAATGCAGTCAAGCAACTGTGTGAACTCAATGCGTTCAGTTTTGACAGACTGAATATCTTACTTGGAAAAGGCAATCAACAAACCGTTAATGCAATGTTTGAGGCAAAAATAAGAGAACTGACAGATACCGATAAACTTGGTACTGCGGAGTATTATCAAGGCTCTCTCAATGCCTTTATTTGCTTCAAATGTGGAAAATGGTGCGAACGGAAAGAAATGCAGAAATGCGATAAAAAAGGCGTAGAACTGACTTTTCAGGAAATTTCTGCCGAGCAGATGCAACGGTTTGAACAGGAATCTTTGTCGCATGGATATTCCAAAGCGACCGTGGGTATGAGAATCCGTGCCATGCGTACCATATGCAATATGGCTTTGAATCAGGGGATGATGCGTCCAAGTGATTATTGTTTTAAGAAAGGTTCGCAAAATTCGTATGTTATAAAGAAAACCAACAGTCGGCGTATGGCTCTGAACCTTGATGAAATCAAAACAATAGCTGATGCTGTTATTGGAGAAAACGAGAGAAACCGCCGAATGTCCCGTGATTTATTTCTGTTTTCGTTTTGGGCAAACGGATTGAATTTTGCCGATCTTGTCCGCCTGAAATGGTCGAACTACAACCGTAAAACGAATGAATTTTCCTTTCTCCGTGAAAAAACAAAAAATACGGCAATGGAGGATATGTATATATCGTTTCCACTGTTTCCCCGCATGAAAAGCATTATCGAAGAATGGGGTAATCTGTCGGAGTCTAACAGTTATATTTTCCCATTTCTGAAAGGCGGCGAATCGTTGAAGGACATTATCCGACTGACGAAGAATATTACTTATGTTGTCAATAACAATCTCAAAAAACTGATCAAACAAATTAACATCCAATTGACAGAAGATGAGCGTTTACCGGAAGATATAAGCACTTATACAGCCCGACATTCTTTCGGAACAATTTTGGCACATAAACGTGTACCGGAATCATACATCGGTTTTGCATTGGGACATTCCCGAAAAGCGGTAACAGATTCATATATTGAAGAATATAGCGTGGAAGATCGAAGAGAGTATAACGGACTGTTACAGTTCTAACGATCTACAATCTATGGTCGTCAGATATAGTATCAATACACAGTATATAAAAATCACTTATTGAAAGAGTTAAGAGTAAAGTTGACAAAATAAAAAGAAAATATTATACCCGGTTTGTTCTTATTTACAAAATTATTACTACTTTTGCTGCGCAATTATGCATAAGGTTTCATAAGGATATGGAGAATTTATACAACATAGGAGAAGCGGCAGAAATTCTTGGCGTCAGTCAGGATACGCTGAGGAGATGGGATAATAATGGAAAATTCAAAAGCATAAGACATCCCATCAATAACTACAGGGTTTACTCTGACAATCAGATAAAAAATCTTGTACAGGAAATGCAAGCGGAGATTTTTTATAAACCTTTGAGCGTCATTCGTCAGGAAATAAAACCTTTCTTTCAAACAGGTTTTGGCGAGTTATATCACTGTGATTCCGTACATTTTCTTCAAAATTTGGAATCAAATTCCGTTGATTTGATCTTTGCCGATCCACCTTACAACATAAAAAAAGCCGAATGGGATTATTTTCATTCTCAAAGGGAATATCTGGACTGGACTTTGGAATGGGTCAGAGAGTCTCAACGTGTATTGAAGAAAACCGGTTCTTTATACATTTGCGGTTTTTCAGAGATTTTGGCTGACATCAAATATGTCGCATCTCCACTGTTTAAAAATTGCCGCTGGCTTGTATGGTATTATAGAAATAAAGCTAATTTGGGGAAAGATTGGGGGCGCTCCCATGAAAGTATCATTCACTTTAGGAAAACCAATAATTTTGTCTTTAATATTGATGAAGTGCGAATTCCGTACAATGGACATACCGTGAAATATCCCAAGCGAACCCAGGCAGAAACCTCTCAATATGCAAATGGTCAAAACGGAAAGAGTTACGAATGGGAGCCTAATCCGTTGGGAGCCAAACCTAAAGACGTGTTGGAAATTCCCACGATTTCCAATGGGGCATGGGAAAAATATCCGCATGAAACGCAAAAGCCGGTTGAACTTTTGCGGAAAATCATCCTGTCTTCTTCAATGCCTGACAGTTGTATTCTTGATCCTTTCGGCGGTTCCGGGACTACCTATGCCGTTGCCGAAGCCTATCAGCGAAAATGGATTGGAATTGAAAAAGAACTTGATTATTGCAATGTTATCAGGGAGCGTCTTTCGGATAGAACTCATATTTCACGGATAGCGTCCGCAAGAGATGAAGCCGACTCTCAAAAAAGGCGGCAAAGCCTACGCGGAAAGTAGTTTGAATATATCCCTGGTAATGAGTTGGGAAAAAGGTTTTATATGCTTGTTGTAAGGTTTTTTCAAAGCCGTTGGCGGCGGGTCAAGATAATATACGCCTTCTACTTCCGTCAAAAATTTCGTATAAACCATGAACAGCCCCGACACCAAGGTAAAGCTGATGTCGTTATTATTTTTCCTTTGCACATCATTGTTGAAAATTCCAATGACTTTTTGCGGATGCTTTACGAATTTCTCCAGCAAAATCTTGTCTATAAACATCTTGCCCATTCTGTCTTTGGAAGTTGTCTTGACGGAAACAACAATCTCCTTTTCATTCAATTGCTCAGGAGTTGAAATGACTTTTTCGTAAGGGGACAATATCAGGTCATTTTCACATTTATAAATCTTTTCTCCTTCGTCCGTATCGTATGGAATCCTGAGAACAAGTCTTTTATTCGACACGCCTATCGCAGTAAAAACCGTTCGGATCAGTTCCTCAAAACGGTTTCCAACGTGTTTTCTTGCACTGTTGGGATCAACCATTAAATCAAGCCCGGCTCCAATAGATTGTTGTATCGTATATAAAAATGAATTAATGTTATTCTGCTCATTTTCATCAAAATGAAGATCTTGCGATTTAATTTTGGATACCGTATTGAGAAAGGCAGAATAAGATTGCTCAAAAAGTACATCATCCTGAATATAAAGTGATTTATTGATGGGTCTGAGATATCTCTTTGAACCGGCGACTTCGGAAACATAAATGGTATATTCGTTTTTATCCACAGAATCGCTCAACACGTTTGGCAGGTAGGCGCGTACACGCTTTGCTATGCTGAAAAAATCATCAAGGCTGTTTTTATTTTTCTGTAAATCCTTATCCAAAGAAATCATGACGTTTTTTTT
>JAITMT010000354.1 GCA_031277235.1 Tannerella sp. | reverse complement strand
TCACCGTTTCGGCGAATGTCTGCCTGAACCATTCCTGCCCGATGCCCACGTCGGCGGTATCCATTTGGAAACGCCATTCGCCGGCCAAACTGATGCGGTCTCCGGTCTTCGTCGTGCAGGCGCTGATCAACAGGACCGATATTGTCAAAAAAAATAATTGTTTCATGTTCGTTTTTATGATTTTAATTGTATTTATCTCTGTCGTATTGTCCGTTTTAGGTGTAAATAGTTATCCACAGCATTGCAGGGAGGTTGCATCGCTTGATGGAACCATGCCGCAGTGGTGCGGTGGACTTTCTCCACCCGATGAAACCATGCCGCAGCAGTGCAGGGGACTTTCTCCACCCGGTGAAACTATGTCGCAGCAGTGCGGGGGACTTTCTCCACCCAATGAAACTATGCCGCAGCAGTGCGGGACACTTTCTCCACTCGGATAAACTATGCCGAAGCAGTGCGGGACACTTTCTTTGTTTCATACTAACTTTTTGCAACATAGCAGGATTTTGAATCCTGATTGTTCTCTCCTTAAAAAATAATTTATGATCTTCATAAAAATGATGTGTCAAATAATTTATGATTTGGAATTTATATAAATATTTAGGGAAGTAAGCCGTAATGTTATGGCTGCGTTTTTCGGTCGTTTTTTGTCCGGAAAACGTACGCACAGCTCGGATTATGCGATTTTTCAGGGAGGTTTTCATCCTACTTTCCATACATATATTTATTCACATCCAACTCCCTCACCTTCCGGTAATACATCTCCGCCTTTTCTTCTTCGCCCAGACCGCTGTACCCCAGCGCCATCACATAGTAGCAATGAATCTGATTGCGGACGTTCAAATCGTCGTCCCAGATGGCCAGGTCGGGCAGAGAAACGGCGAAGTAATCAATCTTGCATTCGTCGGACAGATGTTTTTCTCCGTGCGCTATCAAACGTTTGAAGCGGTCGTTGGCTTCGTTTTCGTCGCCCAGTTCTTTCCACGCCAAGCCCTGGTAAAATATTTTGTCGGGTTGCTGATCATTGTAGAAAAAGGCTTGAACCGGTTCGGAAGCGCCTTTTGCGGCTTGGAGGAAATATTCTCTTGCCCGTTCCGTATTTCCCAATCCTTTATACGCCATTCCTTTATAATAGAGAATTTCGTTTTCCCGGGCGTTGAACAGTTTTCCTTCTCCCAGATTATCGGGATAGACATCCGTTTCATTCAGTAAGACCAAAGCTTCTTCGCAGCGTTTTTCCGCAATCGCCTGTTTTGCCAGTTCCAGGCGGCACAAAACATACTGCCCGGTCACTTTACCTTCTCCGCCTTCCCAAGGGTGGAATTTACGGCAGTCAATCAGCGATTTGGCGTCTTCATAGCGCCCCGTTTGGTTAAGCAAGGTTACCTGTTCCAGATAAAGGTCATCCCTTTGTTCTACCAACGGTTTGCGGGCTTCCAGGAAAGCCAGCCGTTCCGTAGGCGGGTAGTTCAACCGTCTATGTAATTGATCCAATTCCATCAATATACGCGCATCGTTTTCATTCAAGCGATAGGCTTTTTCCAGGAAATCTATTGCGTTAAGGACATTTTTCTGTTTATTGAAAGCTGCAAGCGCCAGGTTTCTCCACACGACCGGGTAGTCGGGATTAAGCGTAGCCGAATGATCCCAGCAAGCGATGGCGTCGCTGTATTGCTGTTTGTCGTACCACAAGTTTCCCAAATAGTAGGGAGCGTAAGCATCTTGGGGATTTTCGGCACAGGCTGTTTGCAGCACTGCAATGTCTTCCAGGCGATTCGGGAAACAATAGTCTGGCGATTGCCCGGCTGCCGCTTCCAGAGTGTGCCGGGCTTCTTTTTGCTTTCCCGAAAGCCGGTAGGCGTAGGCTTGATAATAGTGCGCCATGGGTGAAGGTGGAGACGGGGCGTGCCCCGTCTCTACAATATACAATTGCAGCAGGTGAATGGCTTCGTCATATAGTCCCGACTGAATATAATCCAAGGCGGTTGCCTCCGCCTTTGCCTCTGCCTTCACCTCCGCCCCTAAAATAAGATAGCGTTCAAACAGGCAACCGAAATTGAAGCGGTCGATTTCCAAAGATTCTTCAATCCATCGCAAGGCTTTATCATTCTCTCCCTTATGACGCAGTATTGCCGCCTTGAGATGTCTGGCTCGATGATTGTGTCCGTTGCGAATCAAGGATTTTTCTACTTCCTTTTCCGCGTCGTCCCAGCGTCCTTCCATCACCGACAACTGCGCCAGCGAATAAAACCCCGCATCTTGCCAGGCGGCATTCCAGCAGGCTTTATAGAACGCATCGTATGCTTCACGCGTTTTGCCTGTATATTTCAAAGCCAATCCGAGGTTGTAGTACGGTTCTCCGTCGTAAGGATTCGGATTGCGGAAGGTGAGTGTTTCGATGGCGCGGTGAAAGTAAGGAATCGCTTCCGCAAATTTTCCTTTGCGGAACAGCCACAATCCCATGGCATTGTTGTTGCGTACATCGGACGGGTCACGGCGCAGCGCCTCCCGGTAGTAATCAGTCGCTTTATAAGTGGCATGACGGTATTGTTCGATATGCAATCCGGTGAGATAGAGTTGCTCGGTCGTCTGAACTTCAACGGGAGGAAGCGCCCGTTGCGCCGGTTGAGGCAAAGGTTGTTCGACAGACTTTTCGGGCGTCCAGGAGAGTATTTTTGTTTTTTCTTCAGCAAAAATCTCAACCGTCAAATCCTCATATTTTTCGGAACTCATGGATATGGATTTTTTATACACGGCGCGTGGCGATAAGGAAACGGTTTCGTCCAATAACACCGTACGCGGAGTCTTTACAACAATGTGTGCGTTACGAAAATCGCGAGTTGCAAGTAGTTGCAACACAGCGAAGCCGTCCGTTTCCTCCAAGTTCATGAGCAAATCGGCACAGGCATTTTTCACCATACCCAGTTCGCGGTAAGGCATAAAGTACTGCTCAAACGATTTCTCTTCGTAAGGCTGCAACCAGGAGAAATCGGGTTGGTTGTCGGTAAAAACTCCGGTCATCAGTTCAATGTAAGGACCGTCGCTGTCGGTGAGATTGCGATCCCAGGCACGGCCAAAATCGCCGTTTCCCCAAGTCCATTGTTTTTTACCCGGTGAAATATGGTGATTGGCAACATGTAAAACTCCCGCTTGGGTGTCGTGTTCGTATCCTCCGATGAAATCGTATTTCGACTTGATAGCCATGTAGGAAGTGGGAACCGGGATGTTGTTGTAACGGGAAATATCCACTCCCGCCGAATAATCAACCTTGTAATAAGTCCCTTTTGCAATCGGGAAAGCAGAAACATCCCGCTTGCCATGGTCAAAAACGGCATGAACGTCGGGCGGGAAAACCGATTGATAATGCTCATTCACCTTTACTGCCGGATTTGCCCACCACAAAAAGGTTTGCGGAATCGGATTGGGATTGTACAAGTTAACTTTGATTTCCAGCAAAGCCCTTCCGGGATAAAGCGAAAAGGCGGCGGTGGCTTTTTGATGAAACATGCGTTCCTGCTCGTTGATCCAAACCGTAGCGCTGCCGTCTTCGTTTTCGGTGATGCCGAAATCAACCGGCAAATAAGTGCTTGGGCGGTGGTGTTGAGGCCAGTTAAATTCGATGCCGCCGGAAATCCAGGGACCGGTCAAACCGACTAAGGCAGGCTTGATCACGCTGTTGTAATAAATAAAATGACGTTCCCTGATTTTGTCGTAAGCCATCTGCACCCGCCCTCCCAATTCGGGAAGAATCATGATTTTCAAGTATTCGTTTTCGAGAAAGACGGCATGCCACGTCTTGTCACGTTTTTCATCCGAAATTTTTTCGACGACGGGATAGGGATAAACCACTCCGCTACTTCCCTGATAGACCCGCTTTTCCAAAAACATCGGATGCTTCTCCGCTTCCCCTATTTCGTATGTAGGAATAATAATATCCTCTTCCCAAACATTGACTTTCATTCTTGTTTCTTGTTTTTATAAATACTCAACAATACCCGAATTTGACAATCCGTTAGGATTGTATCGCTCGGTAGAAGACATATTCCGTCGTCGGTTGCATTCCCTACGGAATGCATCCTGCGGGTCACCGGTCTTTCTACCGAGCGACGCATCCCTGACGGGATGCAAAAGGTTTTGGATGTATATTGAGCATTCATCTTATTAATTCCCTTTCAATTTCTTCCAGCGATTTCCCCTTGGTTTCAGGCAATTTTGCCATGATAAAAATAAATCCTGCCAAACAGATACCCGAATAGACCCAAAACGTTCCCGCCGCTCCCAGCGATTTGTTCAACAGGGGAAACGTGTACGTCAGTACAAAACAAGCTGCCCACAGCGCAAAAGTGGCCAATGCCATCGCTGCGCCGCGTATCCTGTTGGGAAAAATTTCGGAAAGGATGACCCAGACAATCGGAGCCAGCGACATGGCATAAATAGCGATGGCCGTCACGACCAGAGCCAGCACCGCAACTCCTTTCAGGTGAAAGAAGAAAGCGCTTCCCAACAGGATATAATTCAATGCCAATCCGATGGAACCAACCACCATCAACTTCTTCCGTCCCCACTTATCCACCGTAAACAGGGCGACAAAGGTGAAAATCAAGTTTACGCTCCCCGTAATCACTATATTAAACAAGGTATCACTGACGCCGTATCCGGCAGCCGTGAAAATTTCTTCCGCATAGTTGAAGACGGTATTGATACCGCACCATTGCTGGAAAACCGCCAATACGACGCCTATTATCAACACCTTGGCATAGATACGATGAAACAGGGCTTTGAAATTCACCTTTTCGCCCACATCGTCCAGCGATGCCCGGATGCTTTTCACTTCCCGGCGGGCATATTCGGCGCCTCCTATTTTTTCCAGTACCGGAAAAGCCGCATCCGCTTTCCCCACCTTAAGCAGCCAGCGCGGACTTTCGGGAATAAAGAAAGTGAACAGAAAAAACAGCACGGACGGCGCTCCGCAAGCCCAAAACATCCACCGCCAACCCGTCTGTCCATTCCACGAAGCGGCAATAAATTGGTCTGTAGCTCCTTCCGGAACTTTTTCGGCAATCAGCACATTCATAATCTGTGCAAGCAGAATCCCGATGACAATCGTCATTTGGTTGAGCGAAACAAAGCGCCCCCTCAATTGCGAAGGTGCAATCTCGGCAATATACATCGGAGAAAGCGCCGAAGCCAATCCGATCCCGATGCCGCCCAGCATACGAAACACAATGAACGACCCGAAATTAGCCGCCATACCGGTGCCTAACGAAGTGACGGTAAACAAAAAAGCAGCGCCAAGAAGCGTTTTCTTCCGTCCGTAGCGGTCGCTGACCAATCCCGACACCACCGCTCCCACAATGCATCCTATCAGCGCGCTGCTCATAGCCCACGCCTGCAAATCCGCCGACGAGGCAATATCGAAAAAACGTTCGTAAAACGGTTTGGCACCTCCGATGACTACCCAGTCGTATCCGAACAGCAAACCTCCCATGGCGGATACCAGCGATATCCGCAACAAAAATGTAAAATTGTATTCCCTGTTTTTCACGTCAAAAATATTCTAAAAACGCCGCAAAGGTACGGATGAAAAACATGCCGGAAATGGATTATTTTACGATAATTATGTGTTATTTTCTGAATATGGAATTTTTTATGGTAATCATGTGTTTTTTTCCTATTTTTGCAAAAAATCTGAAAGATTAAATTTGAATAACCCCCAATGAAGCGAAGCGATTGGGGGTTTGCCGCAGCCCGAAGGTTTGAATAAATCACAAAAATGATTAACTTTGCACCTGCAAACAAAACCGATTTTCATGTCTTATACTCAAATTCTTTATCATATTGTACTGAGAACTCAACGAAATGAATCATCTATCAGTCAAGAAAATGTACCGTCTTTGTACAAATACGTCTGGGGTATTATTAAAAATAAAAAAGGAACATTATACCGCATAAACGGAATGGAGGATCATATCCATATTTTATGCGATCTGCATCCAAGTTTTGCCCTGGCTGATTTTGTAAAGAGCATCAAGGTAGCAACCTCGCTTTGGATGAAACAATCTCCCTATTTTCCGGATTTCTGTGGATGGGAAGAAGGGTATGCTGCCTTTACATATTCTTACAAAGAGAAAGAAACGCTAATCAATTACATTAAGAATCAACAGATACACCATCAAGAAGAAGATACAGTGAGTGAACTGAAACGCCTGTGGATAGAGAACGGCATGGAGCCTGATATGCGTTATTTTACATAGTTTAGCGGTTTAACCCCCAATCGCTTCGCTTCATTGGGGGTTATTCATGTTAAATCCTTCGGATTTTATGGACTCTTGTCTGTCTGTTCAAAAAATAAATACGATTCAAAATTTTTTCGTACTTTTGCCCAAAAAAAAGCGCCATGGAACTAAAATCGGAAGGATTCAGAGGCGAGCGGTCAATCGTACTGCCCCACGCCATACAGGAACTTTTAGCCCGCAACGAAACGACCCGTTCGCTATACCTTACAGACATCGGATATTATCCGAAAGCGTCGGGACATTTCCGCTCGCGCCCCCACGGAGCAGGCGAAAACATCCTGATTTACTGCATTGAAGGAAACGGCTGGTTTTCCGTGCATCACAAAAAATACAGCATCTCCCGGAATCAGTTTTTCATTCTCGAAAAAAATGTCCCGCACGAATACGGCGCCGACCGGCAATCGCCCTGGAGCATCTACTGGGTACATTTTTCGGGAGAAAAAGCGTCTATTTTTTCTTCCATTTTCAATCAGGCGCTCGATATTCCGCCGGTGGAAGGACACCGGATTCAGGAGCGGCTTTCCATTTTTGAAGAAATATACCAGAACCTGGAACTGGGTTACAGTCAGGACAATCTGGAATATGTCAGCATGTGTTTGTGGCATTTGCTGGCTTCTTTCCGGTTTGTGCAGCAATTCCGGGTAACGAACAATGTGAAGCAAATGAATTTCGTGCAGCAAACCATCCTTTTCATGAAGGAAAACCTGGACAAAAATCTGAAATTGCAGGAACTGGCGGCGCATGTTCACTATTCCGTTTCCCATTTCTCGCTGATGTTCGCCAAAAGCACGTCCTACAGTCCGCTGGAATATTTCAATCAACTCAAAGTCCAGCGAGCGTGTCAATATTTGGATCACACCAACCTGTCCGTCAAATCCATCGCCTACAAACTCGGATTCAACGACCCGTTTTATTTCTCGAAAGTATTCAAAAAACATACGACCCTGTCGCCTTACCGGTATAAGAATCGGGAGAAATAACCGTAGCGGTTAATATCACAAAAAACGCAACACGTTACTGAAAACATGTTGCGTTCTTTTCATTTATATTCAACAGATTGAATTACAACTGCGGACCGCTCGTCAGCAAATCCTGTCCTTCGGGCAGATACTGCTCGAAGTTCTTGATATACTTGGCTGCCAGCGATTTCGCTTTTTCTTCCCATTCGGCTTTGTTGGCGTAGGTGTCGCGCGGGTCGAGGATACCTTCGCTCACGTTGTTCAATCTTTTCGGCGCAATCAAATTCAATACGGGAATGTTTACTTTTTCCTCCCTGTCAATCGAACCGTCGAGAATGGCGTCAATGATGGCGCGCGTATCCTTGATGGAAATACGTTTGCCCGTACCGTTCCAGCCGGTATTTACCAGATATGCCTTGGCGTCGTGCTCTTTCATTTTCTGCGCCAAAACGCTGGCGTACACCGTCGGGTGGAGCGTTAAAAACGCTTCGCCGAATGCGGGCGAGAACGACGGAACAGGCTCGGTAATACCGCGTTCCGTTCCGGCTAATTTCGACGTGTAACCGCAAAGGAAGTGATATTGAGCCGATTTTTCATCGAGGATGGAAACCGGAGGCAATACGCCGAATGCGTCAGCCGACAGGTAAATGATTTTGTTGGCGTGACCGGCGCGGGAAGGAAGAACGATTTTGTTGATATGGTTAATCGGATACGAAACGCGGGTATTTTCCGTTTTCGACGCCGCTTTCGAGAAGTCGGGCGTGCCGTCTTCCTTCACGGTTACGTTTTCCAGCAGCGCGTCGCGGCGGATGGCGCGCCAGATGTCCGGCTCGTTTTCCTCGCTCAAATCAATCACTTTCGCGTAGCAGCCGCCTTCGTAGTTGAACACGCCGTTGTGATCCCAGCCGTGCTCGTCGTCTCCGATGAGGTAGCGTTTCGGGTCTGCCGACAGCGTCGTTTTTCCCGTTCCCGAAAGACCGAAGAAAACAGCCACGTCGCCGTCCTTGCCCACGTTTGCCGAGCAGTGCATTGATGCTATACCCTTGATAGGCAGATAGTAATTCATCATGGAGAACATGCCTTTCTTCATTTCGCCGCCGTACCATGTGCCGCCGATGATTTGTTCCTTGGTGGTCAGGTTGAACACCACGTAAACTTCGGAGTTCAAGCCGTGTTTCTGCCAGTCGGGATCGGTCGTTTTCGAGCCGTTAAATACCACGAAATCAGGCTCTCCGTAGTTTGCCAATTCGTAGTGCGACGGACGGATAAACATATTGGTTACAAAATGTGCCTGCCAAGCCACTTCCACGATGAAACGGACTTTCATCCGCGTGTCTTCATTTGTTCCGCAGAAAGTATCGACAACGTACAGTTTTTTTGCCTTGTTCAATTCAGCCAACGTGTTGGCTTTCAAATCATGCCAAACTTCGGTAGAAACCGGTTTGTTGATATT
>JAITMT010000352.1 GCA_031277235.1 Tannerella sp. | reverse complement strand
GTGTGCTGCTCTTTCAAATAAGCGAGATTGCCCTGGTAGAGGTACCAGTCCCGATGGATGATGACCCACCAAAGCGAGTAGGAACACATGCCGTTCATCCATCCGGGCAGCGGAGTGATGTCACGGGCAAGATCCAGACTTTTGGGGATTACATCGTTATATCCGAATACGGAATTTACGGTCATCACTTCGGGATGCAGATCGCCCAACCATACCAGCCGGTCGCGTTTGATGCCGTCCCAGATATATTCCTGCATGTTGAGATGTACGGTATAGGCGCCGGTCATCCATATCCGGTTGAGACGCTCGTCGTTGCTACGAAACGAGCCGAGATACGGAATGTCGCGATAGGCAAAAACGGCATTGATTTCTTTCAGACTCAGCGTGGTGTTGGCTTCAATCAGGTCGATGCGGACAAAGCGAAAGCCGCTGTTACCGATTTCGGCAACGCCCAGCCAGGGTAATTCCATCGTGAAATCCCGCATGGCATGGTCGTTGGTAGCGCCTTGAACCGTGTCTATATCGCTCATTGCCTCGCTGACCGATTCGCCGAAACGGACACGTATCCTTACAGGTTTTTGATTGCCCGCAATGGTCGTTACCAACTGTATCCCGCCCTGTATTTCGACGCCGAAATCGAGAAGGATCCCCGGACATTCGCTCTCCGTACTGTGCATGGTACATACTTCCTTGCCGGTCAGTTCGCTCTGACCATTGTTACCCTTGGCTAACAAGCCTTCGGGATTTTTTATTAAACGACCTCCGCCATCATACTTCCACACGATGCGCTGCGGCGTGAGATAGCTGCGAACCCGTGAATCATGAAACACTTTACCGGCATATTCCTGTCCGAAAACAGGCGGTAGATTTTGCGATCGAACCGGTAGCCAAAAACCGATAAATAAGGCGAATACGATAATTCTATTCATATCAAAACATGTTATTTAGTCCTAAATTGGCGGTAAAAGTAGATATTTTATGATCATCAAACTTTCTGATTTGTTCCATCCTTTTTTGTTTTCCGGTCATTTTGGTTATTTTTGTGAATAATTCAGGCAAAAATGAAGAATTGACCGGAAAACAAAACTTTTTGGACTGTTTCAGCAGGTAGGTTCGTTACAAAAGCAAGTATCTTTGTCCCCGAAGAGAAATAAGAAAATGCAACAAAAGCATTGTTATTTGCAAAATTTGTGATGAATTGTCATTATCTTTGTCGCAATTGTTTGAAATTATTTATATGAATTGGGCATTCCATAGGAATGCATCGCTCGGTAGAAAAACAATCCACACACAGGTTGCATTCCGTACGGAATGCATCAAACTACGGGAAACATATTCTACCAAGCGATATTCCCTGACGGGAATAGTTTTCTAATGGACGACGCATTCCGGAGGAACGCCGACGAAATTTAGATAAAATGTTGAACATACATAATTATTTATATGAAAAGAGTTTTATTATTTTTATTGTTGATCGCCTTTGCCATGAATATTCGGGCGCAAGAATCCCGGGCGTCCTGGATATGGTATCCCGGCGATTTTGAACTTTGGTTGAGCAGCAAAATACAGGCGTTGCGAACGGAACGCGGCATGTTTTATCCGCCATTCTGGCGGATGGACAGGCACACGCCGCTTGTTGCATTCACCAAGTCGGTAGAATTGGAAGCCGGTGAAACGGTAGAATTTCGCGTGGAAGGGCAATATTACCTGACCGTAAATGGACAATTCATTTACGACCGGAATATTACGGAAATTCCCTTGGCAAAAGGCAGAAATGACCTTCGTTTCTTAGTGTATAATACGGAAACGCCGCCTGCCGTCTGGCTGAAAGGCAAGACCGTGGTTACGGACAGGACGTGGACGGTTTCGCGCAACACCCCGGCAACCGTTCCGGCAGATTCGTGGAATTTTGACAGTCCCGACGACAAACCGTCGGCTTACCGGCTGGCAACGGAAATGCAGACGCCGGTAAACATCACGAAAGGAGAAAAATCCGCGTTGGTGGATTTTGGACGCGAAACTTTCGGCTACTTCAAACTGCACGGCTTGAAAGGAACCGGCAAAGTAACAGCCCTGTACGGCGAATCGCAGGAGGAGGCAAATGCCGGTCGGGACGCCGAAACGTATGACGTCTTTCAAATCTCGCAGTCTGCGGCGTCCGATTTTACAGCCTCTGATTCGCGGGCTTTCCGCTACATCAACTTCACGTGGGATGGAGATATCGGTTTCGACAGCGTCTCGATGCTTTACGAATACAATCCGCTGGAATACAAAGGGTCATTCCGCTGTTCGGACGACGAAATCAACCGGATTTGGGACATATCAGCCTACACGCTGCATCTCTCGTCGCGCGAATTTTTCCTGGACGGCATCAAGCGCGACCGCTGGATTTGGAGCGGCGACGCTTACCAGAGTTACCTGATGAACTATTACCTGTTCTTCGACAATCCGTTAGTGAAACGTACCGCGTGGGCTTTGCGCGGAAATGATCCGGTAGAAACGCACATCAACACCATTCTCGATTATTCGTTCTACTGGTTCATGGGCATCTACGATTATTATCTGTACACGGGCGACCGGGAATTTATCCGGCAGATATATCCCAAGATGCTGACCCTGATGGATTTCTGTCTCGGCAGGCGCAATGCCGAAGGAATGGTGGAAGGTTTGCCCGGCGACTGGGTTTTTGTCGATTGGGCGCCGATGAGCAAGGATGGCGAATTAAGCGTTGAACAGTTGCTTTTCTGTCGAAGCCTCGAAACGATGGCGTTGTGCGCCGCGATCATGGACGATAGCGACAAAGCCCGGAAATATCAGGCTATGGCTGATGCGTTGCGGGAAAAGATCATGAGCGTATTTTGGGATGATACGAAAAAAGCATTGGTACACAGCC
>JAITMT010000348.1 GCA_031277235.1 Tannerella sp. | reverse complement strand
GTATATGGCGGCGCAGGAACGGGAAAACGGGTGATGACTTCGTCGTCAAGCCCGGGCATAAGCCTCAAACTGGAGGGTATTTCCTATATTGCAGGCGGCGAATTGCCGTGCCTGATCGTAAATGTAATGCGCGGCGGTCCCGGTCTGGGCACGATTCAACCGAGCCAGTCCGACTATTTCCAAACCGTGAAAGGCGGCGGACACGGCGATTATCGCCTCATCACGCTGGCGCCTTCGTCGGTGCAGGAAATGGCGGATTTTGTGGAACTTGGCTTTGATTTGGCGTTCAAATACAGCACGCCCGCCATGATTCTGGCAGACGGAATCATCGGGCAAATGATGGAAAAAGTGACGCTTCCCCCATTCCGCCCGCGCAAAACGGAAGACGAAATCAACGCGGAATCACCCTGGGCAGCCAACGGCAAGAAAGCCGGCAGGAAGCACAACGTGATCACAACGCTCGAAATGGATCCGGCAATCATGGAGAAACGCAATATTCACCTGCAGGAAAAATATGCGGAAATCACCAGAAACGAAATTCGCTATGACGAATACAAATGCGAAGACATTGATTATCTGCTCGTCGCTTTCGGCTCGTCGGCGCGGATTTGCCAGAAAGCCATAGACATTGCCCGGGCGGAAGGCTTGAAAATCGGTCTGTTACGCCCGATAACGCTGTATCCCTACCCTTCGGAAGCGATTGCGAACTATGCGGACAAAGTCAAGGGAATGCTGGCAGTGGAACTCAACGCCGGTCAAATGGTGGAAGACGTGCGGCTGGCTGTGAACGGAAGAATAAAGGTGGAACATTTCGGTCGCCTCGGTGGAATCGTCTTTACCCCCGATGAAATCGTGAATGCAGTCAAGGAAAAATTAATGTAAAAAAATTTAACATTATCAAATTGTATGGAATTAAAACAAATCATAAAACCCGAAAACCTGGCTTACGAGAAACCCAGGTTATTGCTCGAAAATAATATGCACTATTGCCCCGGATGCAGCCACGGCGTGATACACAAGTTGATTGCCGAAGTCGTTGAAGAAATGGGAATGGAAGAAAAAACCATCGGCATTTCACCGGTGGGCTGCGCCGTTTACGCGTACGATTATATAGATATAGACTGGCTCGAAGCCGCCCATGGGCGTGCTCCCGCCGTGGCAACGGCTGTAAAACGCCTCAATCCCGATCGAATGGTGTTTACCTATCAGGGCGACGGCGACCTTGCCGCCATCGGTACGGCGGAAACGATTCATGCCGCCAACCGGGGTGAAAACATTGTGATCGTGTTCGTTAACAACGCCACTTACGGAATGACCGGCGGTCAGATGGCGCCGACAACGTTGCTCGGCATGGCAACTTCTACCAGCCCTTACGGTCGCGACGTGGCGCTGAACGGCTATCCGCTGAAAATTTCCGATTTGCTTGCCCAACTGGAGGGTACGTGCCTCGTAACGCGCCAGAGTGTTGAAACCATGGCTGCCGTCAAGAAGGCGAAAAGAATGCTCCGGCTGGCTTTTGAAAATTCGATGGCAAACAAGGGCACATCCATTGTCGAATTTGTGTCCACCTGTTCGGTAGGCTGGAAAATGACGCCCGCCGAAGCCAACAAATGGATGCAGGACAATATGTTTCCGGTCTTCCCGCTGGGGGATTTGAAGAATAACTGAAAATTCTAATTTGGCAGTATCGCCCGGTTTTGGAATGTAGGGGCAGACCTTTGTATCTGCCCCTTTTTTGTTTGCCTTTTGTCTGTCCTTTTTGTCTGAACCGGGATTTAAGCAAGATTATCAAGATTGGCAGGATTTTTTAAGACACTCCACTCAATGTTCCTCTCCCAAAATATCTTCCCGCAAGGGAGGTTTGTCAAGTTGCTGATGTTTTAAGGCTTTCAGCCTTAAAAACATAGAGAACTCGTCATCCCGTCAGGGATGCATCGCTCGGTAGAAAATGTTGTCCGTATAGGGTCGCATGATCTCCCATCCGGTCGATGAACGTTGTTTCCGTACGGAATGCGTCCTGTGGGTGGATTCCCTTTCTACCGAGCGATGCAATCCTGACGGATTGCAAATTTGGGTATTACATTGGGTAACCTGAAAGAAAAACAATAGAAAGCGAATGAAAATCCAAACGTGTGAACGGGATAGTCAAGAAATCCGTTCACACGTTTTTTTGTTTATTCGTCTGTTGCTACAGAGGATCAAAATCTTCAAATTTTTTCACAGAATTTTTATTGAAATTTGCAAATATAAAATATTGCAACTATCTTTGTACTCCAATATTTAAAATTATGACCTTTGAATGGGACGAAACCAAAAATGCAGAAAACATTGCCAAACACGATGTTTCATTTGAGGAAGCACAAGCTGCCTTTTTCGACCGTAATAGGATAATTTTGAAAGATAAAAAACATTCAATGCAGGAAGATAGATTTTTTTGTATTGGTAAAATAGAAAACAGAGTAATAACATTGAGATTTACTATAAGAAATGGCAATATCCGCATTATTGGAGCAGGATATTGGCGGAAAGGAATAAAAATTTATGAAAGGAATAAAAATTTATGAAACGAAGAATAATATACACTGACGCGCCTCCTGAAATTGAAGAGGCGCTTGAACATGCGGTAATCATTGAAGATTTTTTACCTGCGCCCGAATTTCTTGTTCCCAAAACAAGCAAGGAAGAAATTACCATCCCGCTAAACAACAGAAGTTTGGATTTTTTCCGTAAATATGCGCGAAAGCAAAAAACCACCTACCAGAAAGTAATCAGCAAAATTCTGGAAAATTACGCTTCTCAACACGCTACCACGATTTGAATATTTCAATTCGAGTTATGCACAGGGAACGATTGCAGAGTTTAATGGAGTCATTTTTTAGTGACTCACGACACAAAACAGCGTGAATTTCGCAAAAAAAACGTCATTATCCCCCCAAAAAAACGTACCTTTGCATTCCGATTTGGAATTTTCAAATCTTCAAATTGTCAAATTAAAAAAATAAAAGCGATGGATGCCTTGTCCGATAAATATGGCAGAGGCTACCGGTTGTTATTGAAAGTTGTGGATAAATATGTTACTGTACAAAACTATCCGCTTGTTTCTCTTTTTGAATGATAAAAACCCTAACTCCGCAATGTTTTTGCTTCATCTCCTCAAAATCAAAACAGGCGCGAAAGTGCGAAGGCACGAAGGACTGCCAACTGTCTTATGCAAAAAAATCATATTTTTTTTATTTTTTTTAACAATATTTGTAAAATTCAAAAATTGCATTTACATTTGCGGCGATTTTCAAACAATTTTTAACAATAATATACATGAACAAAGCACATGTTGAGCAATATACGGCAGATAAGGACAAAATGTTTTTTCACAGGAAGAGTTTGTTTATGTCAATTATCCTGTTGAAAACAATCTGTATTTTACTCGCTGCCTGCTGCTTTCCCGCCTGTTCTCAATTTAACAGGCAACTGACCGAACAGGAACGGATACGGATTTTTCAGGAAAAATTTGCAGTTCTTCCCGACACTTCCTTTCAAATTGAAAAACACAAAATCATGTATGTACGGTTTGATGATGATGAAGACAGAAATGAAGTAATCATCCTGGAAAATAAAAAAAAGCGATGGGAGGAAATCCGACGCGACACATTAAATGAATTTTCATTTGAACCTGTGCGTTCGGTTTCTATCGTAAACCTGAATGATAAATCCTATTTGTATTATGAGGGAAATATTTATCAGGGAAACACCGGGTATGAAGCAGACTATGTTTTATATGACTATACCTTTTATCAATTCTACTCCATTGCCTATTCCTTTTATATTTCAAAAGGCGAGTTTATCGAAAGCGATAACCTTTCGGAAAATAAAGAATTACAGGAATTTTTAAGAGTCAAAGCCTATAATTCATCCGATAATGAACCGGAAAGTGATGCGGACAAGTATGCCAGACTTTTCCTGCAGGATAATGAAGCGGCTATAAATCAATTGGATAGTTCTACCGGCGAGCCGGTAACATTCAACATGACCAAAACAAAAGCGGAATTGTTTGATCTTTCCGATACAGACTTATATATATTGCGTGCTGAAAATGAACAATATATTGTTGTCTCCGGATTTAGAGCGCCCGCATGGGGATATGACAAAGCGACTTCGGAATATTTCTGTATCTGGGCATTGGAATCCGTTTATGATTGGGTTGATTCCCTTCAATTCGACGACGGCAACTTAATCATTCAAATCGTCAATGGAGGTTTCCGTTACCGGGTGGATTTGGAGCATTTTGTTTATACGAATGTTAAGAAAGAAGAGAATACCAATGATTAAAATTATATTAACATGAATTTACTGTTATTATTCAGTGCTCCCGGAACCGGTGAATTGATAATACTCCTTTTGCCTGTAGTGATTATTGCTGTTATTATTTCGATAACGTCGGGTAAAAAAGAGCGTGAAATGGAGAATCTTAATTTAGAGCCAATTGATTTATCCAAAGTAAGAACTGATTACAAAGGATCTGATATTTTTCTAAATATCCTTTGGCATATAATACCGCCATTTGGAGGACTCGTTATCGCATTGGCTACAGCCCTCGGCGGTTTATTCTGGTGTATTACCATCGTTGGACTGCCATTGGGACTGGGACTTTTACAGTATGCCAAATTTCTGCTCTGGCCTCACGGGCATGCAATGTTAAACAAGAAGTATGTTGTTCAATTGACCGGAGAGAAGCAAAATGCTTTGTGGAAAACTTTTTCCGTTATAGTCCGAATCCTTTATTTTCCATTCGGGCTGATTCATGTGGTTGCATTAACACTTGCGGCGTTTTTGGAATTTATTTCAATCATAGGGATACCTGCAGGACTGGTTTACGTAAAATCGCTAAGCACGGTATTTAATCCCGTCAACAAGATTTGCGTACCGGCGACAGTCTTGAAAATAATGGAAGAAAGAATGATGGCTGCTATCTATAGAAAATCAACACAACCGGATGTCCCGGCTATTGATTCGAATAATGTACCTCCCGAATACCAGCCGATTTTGATTATTGAAGATGAGCCTTCCAACGATTCATTTAATACGCCTTCCGAACTTCAAGTTCCCAAACCCGAAAATTTTGTTACAGAACAGGAGGAAATACCAACTTCAACAGAAAGTTCCGGTAATCGAAATCTGCTGTTAATAACGGTTGCATTAGCCTTGCTTTTCTCTGTTGGCGGTTATTTTGGATATACAGACTATTATCTTCCCCGTAAAATAGACAGGGAAGCGCCCCGTTTTTACACCTTTGCGAACATCACCAATCTGCGCTCGTCGGAAATTGCAGGAACCGATTTCAACATTGTCGAAAAATTGCCTTACGGGGCTGAATTGATTACCTATTCAAACAACACGGAATGGAGCAGGGTCAAACTGAAAACAGGAAACAAAAGCGTTACAGGCTATATTTCATCCGTTTTCATATTGCCCAAAGATGATTTCTTCCTGTTAAACAGCGTTTTCGGAGATAACGATTCCCGGGCTTGCATCAATACCGGCAAATGCAGGATGGCTCTGTTGGACTACCTGAAAAGAGGAGCGTTGAACAAAAGTTATGACAATGCATCCGGCGAATATAAATACACCGGCGAATGGCAGGTATATACCAAACCCGAAGACGTTAAGCCGAATACGGTTTTGTATCCGAGGCTGTTTAACCGCAACAGCAAATTCACCGACTTTGTATTTATCATTAAAAACAATACGACCGGAGTCCGGCGAATAGTCGTATATTCTTTTGAAGATGACGAGACGCCTGTTTTCCGGTATGAAGGGCAAGCGCAGGGAGAAGGATATCTGAAAAACGTTATCTGGAAAGAATATGGCGGCGACGCATGGCTTGAAGCACTCTATACGAATTAATCCCTGATGTATGAAATCGCTTAGAAAACACGTTGTCTTATGGATAATTCTTTTGATTCCATACGCCGGATTGTTTTTCGTCTATCACCGGTATAATTCACAATTGGAAGCAGTCGCAAACGCTTCGGTCATTCTCATTTCCAAACAGGAAAAGCAACTGCGCCTGATCAATTTTCGGGGCGACGAGTTGATGTGCGTGCCTGTTGCCGTCGGTATGAATCCGGGCAACAAAATCGAAAAAGGCGATATGAAAACACCCGAAGGCATATTCAGCATTTCCGACATTCAACATTCAAGTAACTGGAAACACGATTTCGGCGACGGAGAAGGCGAGATTCAAGGCGCTTACGGTCCGTATTTCATCCGCCTGAATACGCCCGGTCATAAAGGTATCGGGATACACGGCACACATTTGCCCTCCTCGCTGGGAACAAGAGTGTCGGAAGGCTGTATCCGCATGGATAATACCGATTTGGAAAGATTGGTTCCATTGATTTCCTTATCAACAGTCGTGATTATTACGCCCGGAACGGAAGATTTGGAGCAATGACAGTCTTGATTTCTTGTGATTTTTTTTGAAAATTTGCAGAATAAAATATAGCCGGTTATGCCCAAGAAACGGCTGTGAATGATTTTTTAATGACTCACGACACAAAACAGCGTGAATTTCTCAAAAAAAACGTCATTATCCAAAAAAAAAAACGTACCTTTGCATTCCGATTTGGAATTTTCAAATCTTCAAATTGTCAAATTAAAAAGAACAAAAAGATTATGACACACGAAATAATTATTGCAGGATTTGGCGGGCAGGGAGTGCTCTCGATGGGAAAAATCCTCGCCTATTCGGGATTGATGGAAGGAAAGGAAGTAAGTTGGATGCCCTCTTACGGACCGGAACAGCGCGGCGGAACGGCTAACGTAACCGTCATTTTGAGCGACGAGCCTATCAGTTCGCCCATTTTAAACGAATTTGACATTGCCATCATTCTCAACCAGCCGTCCATGGACAAATTCGAGTCGAAAGTGAAAAAAGGCGGTATCCTGATTTATGACAACTACGGGATTCACCAGCCCGTTACCCGCACAGACATAGATGTTTACCGCATCAATGCGATGGATACGGCAACCGGACTCAACATGCAAAAAACGTTCAACATGTTCGTGCTGGGCGGTTTGTTGAAATTGGTACCGATGGTTACGCTCGAAAACGTGATGAAGGGACTCAAAAAAACACTTCCCGAACGTCATTATTCCCTGCTTCCCATCAACGAAGAAGCCGTCAAAAAGGGGATGGAGATTATCCAGAAAATATAACTCGAAACAGTCGGCTATGAGACGGGGCTTGATTGCAGTAATCCTTTTATTTTCCATCCGCCTGCTGATTGCGCAAACAGGCGGAGATTCGATTACAGTACCGCAGGACTTGCCTCTTGAAACCGATTCCACCGTTATTTTGCAAGCGGATTCCACGATTTCACCGGCGGAAAGTTTTGTGCTGCCGGAAGACACCATCGTTGATTCCGTGCGCGTAAAGGCGTTCAGACTGACGGACAAACTCGGAAATGCCTACCGCGTGCCGCTGGATACGTTTCAACTCAATTTCTTCAACCATTCGCTGATGGACGGCAAGGGAACGGCGGTTGCGTATCTGGCAAATATCGGCGCACCGGCGCAAAGCCGCATTTTCATCGAACGGGACGAAGAACACGATTTCATCTTCCGGAACGCCTATAACTACTACATCACGACGCCGCACAACGCTCTTTTCTACGACGTAAAAGACCCGTACACGCGCCTGAACTACCTGCGGGCGGGCGGCGACCTGAACGGCGAAGAAATATTCAACGGCGTGCTGACCTCGAATTTCGGAAAAAAACTGAATGTCGGCGTAGATTTCGACTACACCTATGCGCGCGGACATTACAATTCCACGAACAATAATCTGCTGTATTACAGACCGTTTGCAAGTTATCTGACCGACCGCTACGAGGCAAGGGCGTTTTTTGAAAACTACAATTACGTGAATGCCGAAAACGGCGGTTTGACCAACGACCGCTATATTACGCATCCCGAAGATTTCGGCGGTGGGAAGGTCAATCTCGACCCCAAAAACTTTCCAACCCGCTTTCAGGCTACCTGGAACCGTATCAAGGGACAGGAAATCTTTCTGACGCATCGCTACAATCTCGGTTTTTACCGCGAACTCACCGCCAGGGAACAGGAAGAAGCCGCCAAAAGGAGGGAAGAAAAACAAAAGCGCGACGAACTCCTGGAAAAGCAGGAAGCCGAAGATGAAAAACTCAGAACCGAACTCGACGACCCGCAAAATACGGAAACTCCCGCGCAAGCCGAAGAATCGCTGGTCGTGGGCGCTTCCGCCACACAACAGGAAACTGCCGGAGAAGACGAATTCAACGCCGTTTTCGTCCCGGTTTCGAGCATCATCCACACGTTCAACTACTCGGAAAACAGCCGCCGCTTCATCTCCAATTCTCCCGTCATTGACACGGTATATCCCGATCTTTTCGCCAATCCCGATTCCACGCTGAACGACTATACCGAAATGTGGAGCATGAACAACACGATTGCCCTGTCCATGCGGGAAGGCTTTCACGACTGGGTGAAATTCGGATTGACCGCCTATGTGAACTTTGAAAACCGCCGGTTCACGTTGCCCGGCGATTCCGTCACGGGACAGGTTTTCTACAGCGAATTTGCCACGCGAATAGGCGCTGAAATCGCCAGGACGCAGGGCAAACTGTTCACGTTCAACACACGCGGCGAATTGTGCGTTGCAGGTACGGATTTGGGCGAATTCACCCTGACGGGCGAACTCAAGTCGCAATTCCGGCTGCTCGGAAAAGACGCTTCCATCAAGGCGAACGGATATATCAAAAACCGGCGTCCCGCGTTCTATCAGAATCACCACCATTCGCGCTACTTCTGGTGGGATAACAGTTTGAAAAACATGCAGAAAATATTCGTTGGCGGAGAAATTGACGTCGAATCCACGCGGACGAACATCTCGGCAGGCGTCGAAAGCATCCAGAATTTCATCTATTTCTCTCCGGACGGACTTCCGGCGCAATTCGACGCCAATCTGCAAGTGATAACGGCGAAACTCCGGCAAAACTTCCGCTACAAGGCGCTGGGCTGGGAAAACGAAGTCGTCTATCAACTCAGCAGCAACACGGATATTCTCCCGCTGCCGCAAATCAGCGCCTATACGAATCTTTATCTGGATTTTAACGTCGTGGAAGTGCTGCGCCTGCAACTGGGCGTTGATGCGCACTATTTTACGCGCTACTACGCTCCCTACTACGAGCCGGCAACGCAACAGTTTCAGAATCAGAACGAACTGCAAATCGGCGACTATCCCCTCATCAACGCCTACGCCAATTTCCGGCTGAAACAGGCAAACTTCTTTGTCGCGGCATACAACCTCGGTTCGCTGTTCATCACCCCCGCGCAATATTTTTCCCTCCCCCACTACCCCCTCAACCCCATGATCCTGAAACTGGGGATTTCGGTGTATTTTAATAATTGAAAAGGCTGTCCTGAAAATAATTTCTTCTTTACGAAACGAATGTTCCCTTTTTTTCAAAAAATACGCCAAATTATCAGATGAAATATTGGTACAGAAATTGCTTGAATCAAAATGGAAAAAGATGGAAAAATATTATTTACTACTGATAGTCTTTTTGCGTTTCGCGGCGAACGCGACGCCGGGAATGGTTAAAAAATATTTTTCAACTCCCGTGCAATGTTTCCGTGCTTTTTTGCATCACTGTATATGTAAGGAAAAATTGGTTTGATATGAAAGACTCAATCTCGACTGTCAGTCGTTACAGAACGCCATGCCACAGTATAACACAACGGTTCCCGAAAAAGAAAGGCGGGAGCGTGAACAATATTTCCTTTCTTGAAAATTAATTTTGGTAACGACATACGTAACTACTCTGACAAAAATTTTGTAAAAATACGTTATGAATTTGTTTGCATTTGACATTTTAACACACTGACAAAAGAATACTGTAAATATGGCATAAATCATCCCCGTCACAATGGATTTGTAAGCCATTGCTAAATTAATATAAGGATTTGAAATCCGACTATCAGATCCTGAAAATTGCAAATCCGCAGGCACTGGGAGAAAGTAAATTCTTTTTTAATACAAACATCACCTTCATGTTGGAATTTTATCCGATGAATACGCAAAAAAACTATGAAAATTAATACCAATCTCCCGATTTTTCACCGATTTTCATGAAAAAACACCTCTTTTTCAACAAAAATCATTTGCAGAATTGACAGAATATTTTTACATTTGCATCAAAATAACTACGATATTACAAAATAGTAAAGGATTAAATATTTGATATAAAGCATATTATAAACAAAATAAACCGGTAACAAATTGTAAGTAGCAATGAAAGCAAACAAAAAAATTTCGGTCATTTTCATCCTGTTGTTTTTGATTCTGACGACGGCGTTTCTTTTTTATGTCAAAAATGTAAAGTACTCGCCGCGCGACTATAATGAGATAAAGGAGCAGGGCGTACTGAAAATTGTTACCGAATACAATCAATCGGGCTATTTCGTTTCTGGCGATACGATAAGCGGTTTTCAGTATGAACTGTGCAAAGCCATCTCGGAAATATCGGGTCTGGAAACGGAAATCTCTTTGGACATGTCGCTGGCAAACAGTTTTGAAGGTTTGAAAGCGCAACAATACGACGTCATCGCGAGGAACATTCCCGTCACGTCGGAGATGCGTCAGGAATTTCTTTTTACCGATCCGATTGTGTTGAATAAACAGATTTTAGTGCAGCGGCGTCCGGAATACAACGACTCGATTCCACCGGTCAGAAACCAACTCGACCTCGCGGGCAAAACGCTTTACGTTCCGAAAAATTCCCCCGCACTGTTACGCATCGCCAACTTGCAGCACGAGATCGGCGACACGATTTTTGTCATCGAAGAAGCCCGCTATTCGTCCGAACAACTCATCATTATGGTGGCAAAGGGTGAAATTGATTACGCCGTGTGCGACCGGCAAATTGCCGAAATTTCCAAAACCCGGTTTCCCGAAATTGATATCGCTACCGACATCAGTTTCACGCAGCTACAGTCGTGGGCAGTCCGGAAAGAATCGAAAGAGTTACTCGACAGCCTGAATCGCTGGTTTCAAATCATGCGCGAAAGCGGTGAATTCGATAAAATTCTGAATCGCTATTACGAAAGCAATAAAATCATAAAATTCGATTAATTCGTGAAATTTTTGCCGATTATTTTTGTTTTTCACGAAATAATCGGTACTTTTACGCGCTTTTTGGACGCAAAATCCGCCCAAAAAGCCACATTAACCATTTAATTAGCTTATTTACAATGATTTGCTTTCCAAATGCAAAGATCAACATAGGTCTCTTCGTAACAGGCAAAAGAGACGATGGATTCCACAATATCGAGACGCTGTTCTACCCGATTCCATTGTGCGACGTGCTCGAAATCTTTCCATCGGAGAAACTTTCCATTTTTCAATCCGGCTCGATGACTCCGTCCGAACCGGAAGACAATCTGGTGGTAAAGGCATACCGGGAGATGCAGAAAATTTACGATTTCCCGCCCGTCAGCATTTTTTTGAGAAAAGCGATTCCATCGGGCGCTGGTTTGGGAGGCGGGAGTTCCGATGCCGCCTTTATGTTAAAGTCAATCAATCAGTTATATAATCTGGAAGCCTCTGACGGGGCGCTTGAAAAAATCGGCGAAAAAATCGGCGCCGACTGTCCCTTTTTCATTCAAAACAAGCCCGTTTTCGCAAGCGGCAAGGGAAATATTTTCACCCCTTCGGACTTATCGCTGAAAGGCTATACATTATATATTGTAAAGCCGCCGGTGGAAGTTTCCACGAAAGAAGCCTATGCGATGATAAAACCGATGGAATCGTCATTCAATCTGAACCAGTTGTCTCACGTTCCCGTTTCGGAATGGAGAAATGTTCTGAAAAACGATTTCGAGGCGATTGTATTTGATAAATATCCCGTAATCAAGGAGATAAAGGATGTTTTATATAAAAATGGCGCTGAATACGCCGCCATGTCCGGTTCGGGCTCGGCGGTTTACGGCATATTTGAGAACACGATTTCACCGCATTTTCCAACCTGTTTCGTATGGAAAGGAATATTCTGATGGAAAGATTGAAGCCGGATGCGTGGCTTCCAACGACCAAAAAGGAGGTTGAGGCGCGAGGCTGGGACGAACTGGACGTGATCCTGTTCAGCGGCGACGCTTACATTGACCATCCCTCGTTTGGCGCGGCAGTCATCGGCAGAGTGCTGGAATCGCAGGGATTGCGGATCGCCATCGTTCCACAACCCGATTGGCGCGGCGATTTTCGCGATTTCACCAAGTTGGGCAAACCCAATCTGTTTTTTGGCGTCGCCCCTGGCGCGATGGATTCGATGATTAATCATTACACCGCCGGCAAACGGCTTCGCAGCGATGATGCCTATACGCCTGATAATAAGTCCGGTATGCGTCCCGACTATCCGACTGTCGTTTATACGAAAATTCTCAAACAACTTTTTCCCGACGTGCCGGTGGTGCTGGGTGGAATCGAGGCTTCGCTCCGTCGTCTGGCGCACTATGATTACTGGCAGGATCGCCTGCGTCCGGGGATTTTGGCAGACAGTCCCGCCGATTTGCTGATTTACGGGATGGGCGAAAAACCGGTCATCGAACTGGTCAAATTATTGCAAAAAGGCGTGCCGTTTCATAAAATTACCAACTTGCCGCAAACCGGTTTTCTGACAAGCCAAATCACGAATCCATCGGAGACGGATATTACGCTTTATTCTTTCGAGGAATGTCTGAAAGACAAAATCAAACAGGCGGAAAATTTCAAAATCATCGAGGAAGAATCCAACAAAATCATCGCTTCAAGAATACTGCAAAAAACAAATAATCAGATAATTACAGTTAATCCTCCCTACCCGACTGCTTCCACTGCGGAGGTTGATTCGTGGTATGACCTTCCCTACACCCGGTTGCCTCATCCGAAGTACAAAAACAGGGTAATTCCGGCTTATGAAATGATTCGGCACTCTGTTTCGATTCATCGGGGATGCTTCGGTGGATGCGCCTTTTGTACGATTTCAGCGCATCAGGGTAAACAAATCGTTTCCCGCAGCGAACAGTCTGTGCTCAAGGAGGTGAAAAAGGTAACTGAAATGCCTGATTTCAAGGGATATATATCCGATTTGGGCGGTCCTTCGGCGAATATGTACAAAATGTCGGGAAAAGATATGAGCGTGTGTCAAAAATGTAAAAAGCCATCCTGCATCTTTCCGAAAGTATGCCCGATTCTATCGACAGACCATCGTCCGCTTTCCGCCCTTTACGAGCAGGCAAAAAAGGTGCCCGGAATCAAAAAAATCTTCGTCGGAAGCGGCGTCCGTTACGATTTATTACTGCATCGCGACAAGGACGAAGTTATCAACACCGGAAATCGCAAGTATTTGGAAACCTTACTGAAAGACCACGTGTCAGGACGGTTAAAGGTAGCCCCTGAACACACCGAAGATAAGGTTTTGCAACTGATGCGCAAGCCGTCGTTTTCGCTCTTTGAACAGTTCAAAAAAGAATTTGACAGAGTCAATTCGGATAACAATTTGAATCAGCAATTGATTCCATATTTTATCTCTTCCCACCCCGCCTGCACGGAATTGGACATGGCTGAATTGGCTGTCAAAACAAAAAACATGAACTACCAACTTGAACAGGTGCAGGATTTCACGCCGTCACCCATGACGCTCGCTACGGAAATTTTTTATACCGGCGTAAATCCCTATAAGACTTCGGAAAAAATCCATTCTGCACAGACCAAGCCGGAAAAGCAATTTCAGCGGTCATTTTTCTTCTGGTATCTTGACGAAAACCGCAAAAAAATAACGCAATTTCTACGGAGATTAAACCGTAATGATTTGATTAACAAATTATTCAGTAAGAATAGTTAAAAATACATGATTTTAAAAAAAAATTGTCGAGGTTCCGGACTTTGTCCAAATAGGGACAATTTTATAGGTCTGAAATTTTCATAAAGTTGGAAGTTTAAGTCAAGTTTCCGAAATATTTATCCGAATCAGTTGTCTTTTTCGGATAATTTTTCGATTTTTTCGGACTTCCCTTATTTTCCAATCGGGAATACATTGTCCGGGAAAAAATCATCAAAAATTCCCTCTAATTTCCAACATTAAGACATGATTTGATTGTTATTAATTGTCTGTTTTGGCAATTTTCTGACGTCTTTATTTTTATTATTTATCCGGTTTTGGAGATGAAAGGCTTGTATAGTTGGCAATACCGGAAATCGTTCAATTTATTGCTTTGCCAAATATCATTTTATTGCATCCGATAAGCAAAAATTAATTTTCTCTTTTGTCTTGCAAGCAAACAAAAAATTTTTTTTATTTATCGATAAGTTCAACTTTTTCCAATTTTTCAATTTGAAAATTTCTGAAAAAACTGTAAGTAATGAATTTTGTGTAGTGGGTAGAATAGTGTGTAGTGTGTAGTGTGTAGTGTGTAGTGTGTAGAGTAGTGTGTAAATTGGAGGATAGTTTATTTTTGCAAAACAAAAGTTGCATTCAGTTGAAACTACTTTCCTTAATTTCAACTAACAAATGCAACTATAAGAGTAACAAAGATTCCCTGTGAGGGGCATGCCCCTCACAGGGAATTGGGAAAAATTTCTTACTTTTACGTTGCATATAAAAAAAAAAGAACATCTCACCCGCGAACAAAGGTACA
>JAITMT010000338.1 GCA_031277235.1 Tannerella sp. | reverse complement strand
CAATTTGCGAGATTATAGGCGCTTTTCAATCCCGTTTGAAGAGCGTCGCAACTTGCCAGCATTACCATAGTAATAGCTATTATACTGATTCCTAACCTTTTCATATTATCCCTGTTTTTTAATAATTGTTGTTTGTGGAGCTGGAGAGATTCGAACTCTCGTCCAAACGAGGAATTAATTTGCTTTCTACATACTTATCTTCGCCTTTATTTTCGTGTTGCGGCAAGACCGAAGCCACCAACCGCAACCTTAGTCCCTTGATTTCATTTGTCGCGCGGGACGTTCGACAAACTATCTCCGATATTTCTGCACCACCTTGTCGGTCAGCTTCGAAGCCACAGCTCCGGGTGATGTCCCGTCCAAACGCCTTGCGAATGGATTAAGCCTAATCTACTATACTTCAATCAGGCAGCGAGAGCGTAAGAATTTTCGCCAATTAATTGTTTATCAGCCGAGATTTAAGTGCAGACTAATGGCGCACTGTATGCTTACAAACCACTTCTGCCCGCTGTCAAAACCGGTCAGCCCCAATGGTCATAATTTCGCCGCAAAGGTACGAAATATTTTTGAATTGCAAATGACGAATGAAGTTTTTTTTATTTCATCAAAACTCCGAATTTGGAAACGGAGAATGAAATGCCGTGATTTTCACCGTACATCATTCCAAAATCGGCTGCCAGTTCTATGCTGAACAGCCAATTTTCCAATCGGGGATGACGGTAGGAAAATTTTGAAAATAACATGTCGGACTTCTTTTTCTCCAAAAAAGGAGCGCCCATCGTTCCCCGGTTATCGGTGTGCGTGGCGAGTAAGCGATAGGCTAACTGATTTGATAAATAGCCACTTATACCTATATGAAACGCTTTCACACGATTGTTTTTAAAGTTCAATTCGCCGTTTTCATTATAAATTGGCGAGGTCAGCAGCGGATTTCCGGTGGCTCTGTTAAAATATGATGCGCCTGTAGGATATTCGCGTCCGTTATTGTAGTAATTATCACTGCCTCCGCCATAGCCCGGATATATAGAGTGGTCAAAATCAATGTAATGAATGGGACCGCCCTGATCCAGCGTGGATAAATATTCGAATACGACTTTATTAATGCCTGCAAACACCTTAATATCAGCCTGAAAGCCATAAAGTCCATCCCGATAATTGTACCATTCGATTCCCGAAACATCGTCAAAGAAATGTTGCTTATAGAGATAGAAATCAACGGATTTCGTTAAATATCCGAGTTTCATGTCATAACTGCCGTAGTGATTGCCCAACACATTGATTTGATCGGACAATGTGGCGTCCGCACCGCCTGAACGACCGGCAAAAACCCGCAGGAAATCCTTGAAAGAATGCGGCTGAACGCCAATATCGGAATAGTCTGAAACACCCGACCACTGCGCGTAGTGCCGCACGCCGAAAACTGCTGTCAGCGGAAAATCGGATTCCTTATCGGATAGCCTGATATAGAGAGATTTATGATGCCATTGGATATTTCTGGTGAAAAATACCTGTCCTGCGGTAAAATCCTGTAAATAAGTGTTATCGAAAGAACGTCCTATTGCAAAATTACCCTTTATTTGTACGATACCGTTGGTGTAGGGAACTGCCGTAAATCGCGGAAAGGAAATGTCAATTTCGGGAATCGGCGGCGCATTATTGGAGATAACCATATCGCCGCTACTCAAATCCCTGTCCCACAAGGATGTATAGTTTTCTTTGCTTCCTATTCTGATATTCAGGGCTTTATAACCTGCTTCTACGAAAAGTTGCTGAATATATAAGGCTTTGTATCGCGGTGTTGCTGCGATTACGTCAATGCCGCCTCCCCATCGGATATTGTTTTGGGTGGTTTGACTGTGTAATGCCCTGATTCTCAGATAACCGTTTCCCTTGTCCAACGGAACGGCTCCATATTGATTATTTGTAATCCAAAAAGGTGTGTATGAGCCTGTTGCAGCGCTTCCAAAGGCTTCCAACTGATATTCCGTTACACTCTCCTGTGAAAAACACCGGATTACAAAAAGCAGAAAAAATAAAATTTGATTTATCTTTTTCATAATCAATTATTTATAAAGTGAATGGCAAGGAAAGCCGTCAATGCTGCCGTTTCGGTTCTTAACCGGCTGTTTCCAAGAGTGATGGGAATAAATCCATGATTGATAGCTATTTGTATTTCTTCGGACGTAAAATCGCCTTCGGGACCAATTAAAATGATGGTATCCGTATGTTTGGAATAGACTGTTTTAATCGGCTGTCTGTCTGTATTTTCGCAATGGGCTATCATTTTTGTTCCGTTGAAGTTTTGATTGATAAATTGCTTGAAATCAATTATTTCATTTATTTCCGGCAATATGGCTTTTTGCGACTGTTTCATGGCGCTGACGGCAATTTTCCGGATACGGCTCAAATTGACTTCCTTTCTTTCGGAATGTTGGCAGCGCATGAACGTTATTTGGCTGATTCCCACTTCGGTAGCCTTCTCTACAAACCATTCCATCCGGTCTATATTTTTGGTCGGCGCAACGGCAATGTGGATATTTTCGGTGAAATCAGGCGTCGAATATTCGGTTCTGATGATTTGCAGCGGACATTGTTTGGAATTAACACCCTGTAATACAGCCTTATAGAAATATCCTTTCCCATCCGTGACGGTTATGGCGTCACCTTTTTTGAGTCGCAAAACACGCGCGCAGTGTGAAGACTCTTCCTCGGGCAATACAGGGTTTTGGGATATTTCGGGAGCGTAAAACAAGTTTTCCATCGCCTATTTTTTTTCTCTGCGAATCAATTCGTCGTTGTAGATTTTTGCCAGTTCGTAGTTTTCTTCCGCAATCGCCTTAGTCATACGGTCTTCTATCTCTTTCTTTTGCAGTTTCTGAATCTGTTTTTTCAGTTTTGATATATCTTTCAGGTCGTCAAACGTGATTTCTTCGGGGGTTTGGTCATTGTCGCTCTCTATCGCTTCGCCGGTTTCGTCAATTGCGATGCTGCATTTTTTCATGACCATTTCTGTCGTAAAGATGTAGCAGTTAGCCCTTAACGCCAGTGCTACGGCATCGGAAGTACGTGCATCTATGCGTATTTCACGATAATTGTCCGTCATAACTATCTCGGAATAAAACACTCCTTCTTCAAATTTATAGATATAAACCTGTTCGAGGTGAAAACCGACCGTATTCATCAACGTAATGAGCAAATCGTGCGTCAGAGGGCGTGGAGGCGTGATTCCCTCGATGGCGATAGCAATGGACTGGGCTTCATTGGCACCGATAATGACCGGAAGACGGCGCAATCCGCTGTCTGACAGGATGAGAGCAAATGCACCCGACTGTATCTGACTGTTGGTTAGACCTTTAACTTTTAATTGAACTTTTTTTTCTTCCATAATTTTTTTATTTATCCGGATTTTGCAAATATTTTTCAAGATGCTCAAAATCAGTATCTTTCAACAACACTTTCTTATCTCTGTCCAACAAATAGAGGGTCGGATAGCGCTTGATATTGTACAACCCTTCGGCTTGAATTTTCTGTTCGGCGTCACGTGCGTAAATCCACGAATGCAATACTGAAGAGGCGTGATTTTTCCATTCTTCAACGTCATCCAACAGATAGATTGTCAATATTTTAAGTTTTCCCTGTTTTGCCAGATCGTCAATTGCGGACGAAAACATCAACTTCCTGGTCATTTTGTTACATTCCTCGCAAGTGGGATTTTTGAAAAACATCAGCGTATAATCTGCATCAATAGCGTAAAGTGAAGCAGTATCGCCGTTTACAAGCGTATAAATGAAGTCATCAGCCTGCTCGCCTTTGCGGTTTTTCGATGCGTATTCCAACATGAAGCGGGGGCGAATCTTATTTTCAGGTGCAACCTTCTGTGAGTTAATCATATACCGCATGAAAGGAATGTATTTTTCATCATCGGCAAACGGCGAATCCGGCTCGTAGAGATATTTCTCGCTTAAAATGGCTAGCGTAATGATCATATCGGGGTCAATTTCCGCTTTTTTCATGAGCGTTTGAATTGCCAAATCTATGGTATCTTTAGACGTAATTGACAATAAATCAATGAAATCCACAAAACTGCGTTCCAACAGTCTGTTTTGCTTTAATTTCACAGAATCCAGGAAGTTAAAGTTATCCCAGTAATGAATTGCCAGATAATTAGCCCGCTGAGACGGTCCGGTGATTTTATCCGGAATTTTCGGCATCAAATTGAACAGTGCAGAATCCTGTCGCTGCGCAACGGAATGAAAAACGCCCAAAATAAATAAAAGATTGATTATTAATATTTTATTCATATTTTAACGATTAATATACAACAAAGGTACGACAAAATAGACAGATTTCAAAACGAAAAGTTTATTTTGTGGTCTTTTATCTGTGACCCCATTCCTCAGTTCTTCCCTCGAAAAAATAGGAAATCTCTCTCTCTTTCGGAGAGGTTTGGGGGGCTACATCTATTCAAAATTAAACGTAATCACAACCATGCGGGTTGTCGCTTTGGATAAGGCATTGGTGAAGATTTTATCCTCCTCGCTGAGCAGGTCGGGGCGGTCGTGCTCCATGATATCGGGCAG
>JAITMT010000333.1 GCA_031277235.1 Tannerella sp. | reverse complement strand
ATACCATGCTGTCGGTATATCCTTTTCCTGCAATAAAAATTTCTTTGATTCCATGTTATTAATTTATTAATTTTACGAATTTGGCTGCAAAAATATAACATTTATCGGTATTAACAATCTTTTGCTTTCATTTTTTTATTCCGTCCTCTTCTGAATGCCAATAACCGGCTCAATATGAGTGCTTAAAAAAATCTATCCTGACAGTCATTTTTCAGTTCGGGAATCGAATTGTCAGTTTTTATCGCTTTCCCGGGTATTGCTGAATTCATGATTTTTTGCTTTGTTTTCCATCATTTTATAAAACTTCAAACAAACCCCACCTCCTTGAAAGCATACCGGGAAAGGGTACCGTCCGCACGCTCCAAAACAAGGATTCCGCCCGGCTCAATATCGGCGATTCGCGCGTCAAATACGCCTGCCACATCCCTGTACGGATGAAAACCGTCCTTTCGATAAAGAACAGACCGGTAGTCGGTATGAATTTCGTCGAAAAGCGCGTCGGTCAACCGGTCGTATTGTCGCGCAAATTCGTGTTGAAAACGTTCCATAACTTCCATACAGTCAATCGGTTTTCCCAACAGCATCGCCAACGAAACGGCGTTGGGCGCACCGTCTCCGAATTGGGTTTGATTGACGTTGATGCCGATTCCCGCGACCGATTTCACAATCAATCCCGCTGCAATCGTGTTCTCAATCAGGATTCCCGAAATTTTCCGGTCATGGCAATAAATATCGTTCGACCATTTAACCGTTACATTATCAACGTATTGCATCAAAACATTCCGAACGCTCAGCGAAACGGTTTCCAGAATGGAGAAAAAACGGCTTGCCGGAAAACTCTCCGGTTTCAGCAACACGCTGAAAGTCAGATTCATTCCCGCTTCCGAAACCCAACTGTTTCCTTGCTGCCCTCTGCCCGACGTCTGATAATCGGCAAGAACAATGCTTCCGGCAGGCATATCTTCCTGTTCTGCAAGTAGTTGCAGCAATCGGTTGGTCGAATCCGTTTCCTTGAGATGTATGAATTTCACTTCTTTCATAATATAATTTTCAGCACAAATTTCCCATTTCCTATCCTCTGCCTCCGCCTTTGCCTCCGCCTTTAACCCCGCCTTCGCCTAAAAAATCACAAGGAACACAAAATCCGTATTTCAACTTTGTGTTCCTTGTGTAAAACTTTGCGGTAAAAAGCTCGTTCAGACTATCTGATAGTTATTTTTCGTCCTTATTTTCAAGTTCTTTAATCTTTTTCTCGTCTGAAATCAGCATGGAGAGCACGACCGAGAAGGCAAGCGTAAAGACAATGACCGCCAGCGAAACCCACGAATAATGGTGGAAAAATTCGGAAACCGGCTCAAAAAAGCCCAAAAGCATTTTGACACCGATAAAAAACAGGATGAAACAAACGCCGTGTTTCAGGAACCGGAACATGCCCATAATGCCCTTCAACGCAAAGAAAAGCGAAACAAGTCCCATCACGGCAAAAACATTGGACGAAACTGCCAAAAAGTTTTCTTCCGCCGGACTCAAAATCCCCTGTTCGCCTTCGGCAATCACACCGATAATGGCGGGAATCGAATCAACCGCAAACAGCACGTCGGTCGAGCCGATCACCAAAAGGCAAAGGAAAATCATGGTAACAAAGCGTTTACCGTCTTCCTTGACGAAATATTTCGACGAATGTTCATCGGGATAAATCGGGAACAGTTTGGACGCAATCCGGTAGAGAATATTCGTTTTCGGATCCACCTGGTCTTCTTCCTTTGAAAACGCCATTTTCCAGGCAGTCCAGATGAGGACAAGTCCGAAAATGTAAATGACCCACTCGAAACGCTGCACCAGCGACATGCCCACCAGAATGAACAGAATTCTCAGGATAATGGAAATCAAGATACCCATTTTCAGCAGTTTAGGCTGATTGTGGGACGCAATTCCCATCATGGAGAAAATCATGATGAACACAAACAGATTATCCACCGAAAGCGAATATTCGGTCAGATAGCCGGCAATAAATTTCATCCCCATTTCGCGAGCGGTATTGACCGCAACACCTTCATTTTGAGGGAAGAAAAAATAAATCGCCAAACCGAAAAGCAGCGCGATGGAAATCCACACGCCCGTCCACCGAAGCGATATTTTTACGGAAATTTCGCCCTTGCGATGGTCTGTAACGAACATGTCTATGAAATAGACCACAACAAAAATTGCGATAAAAGAAATCCACCAAAGGGTCATTGCAGATGTTGATAACATACTATTTTATTTTAATTTAATCTATAATCACATTTTGCGGGCGCAAAGGTAGTAAATAAAACCCATTCACGGAAGAATATTTTTCAATAAAATAAGCAATAAAATCAGAAACGTGAATAGCAGCAGTTTGAAAGTTCTGTTTTTCAGATAGATAAGGAACAGAAACATAGCGATATACGACAAAACCATCGTCCCGAAATCGAAGCGCATGGAATAATAGGCGTAGGGCATTTCGGAAAAACGTTCCACGACCCACATCATCCACCGCGTCGTATATTCGATAATCAACTGCAAAATCACGCTGCCCGGCAATCCTGCGGGTAAAACCATGAAAATCAGCGTGGCGGGAATAATCAGGGACGAAAGCAGCGACATCGAAAGGTTGGTGAACAGAAATACCAGCGAACCGCTGCCGAAATAATAGTAGCACAAAAAAAGCGTACCAATCTGTGCAGCAAGCGTTACCGTCAAAACTTCCCAGGGAATTTTCAACAGCGGATTTCTGATTTCCAGCAGTTTACTGAATTTCGGTTGCAGATAGAGCAAAAAGAAAACAGCCACGTAACTCAACTGAAAACCAATGTCGAACAGATAAAACGGATTGTAAACGAGCATGCAAAACGCCGCTCCCGCAAGAATATTGTAACGGTCGGAGTAGCGATTTAAGATGTTTGCTATCAGGAATATCGTTATCATTACGGCAGCCCGCACGGTAGCCGTACCCAATCCCGCAACAAAGGTGAACACCCATACAAAAAGTATGATTATCAGGTATTTCAGGATGCGGATCGCTCTCGTCCGGTTGGGGATGACAGACAGCGTCAAACCCACAAAAGCGCCGACAATTCCCACGTGATAACCGCTCACCGAAAGGATATGCACCACGCCCGTTACCGAAAACATGTTCCGGATTTCAAACGACACGACCGTGGTGTAATTGACTGTAAGCATGGCAAGTACGGCTTTGTCCCGCTCGGACAGGCGCAGGGCGTCCAACTTTCCCACCATCATCTGCTGCATTTCCCGCGCCTTTTGCAGCAACAGTCCGGGCTTGGACGGAAACTGAAAACTCGCTTCCCGCAAAGCCGACGTCTGAATTGCCAGAAACACCGTCAGGCAGGCAAATAAAATGCCCCACACCCACCTGTCGTCGAAGTTTGGGTAAGATTTCCCGGTGAAAAAAAATGAAACGGCGATAAAGCCAAAGGCGGCAACCGGAAGTGCGAAAGAAACCGGCTGCAGCGGAAAATAAACATACAGCAGTATTCCCAACAACCAGAATATCAGCGGTCTGACGAAAGGTCTTTTTTGTATTTCTTCAATAATTGATTCGTTCCGCCGAATCATAACGATTTCAAATCTTTGATGGCTTTCAGCGGGTCGGGCGCCTTGAAAACGAAATTGCCCGCCACCAGCACGTCGGCGCCCGCATCCAGCAGCCGTTTGCCCGTCTCCAAATTCACGCCGCCGTCAACTTCTATCAGCGTTTCCAAGCCGCGTTCCAGAATCATTTGACGCAGTTTCGTCACTTTTTCCACCGAATGTTCGATGAATTTCTGCGCTCCGAAACCCGGATTTACCGTCATCAGCAACACCATATCCACGTCCGCCAAAATATCTTCGAGCAACGCGACCGGCGACGACGGATTGAGCGTTACCGCCGCCTTCATTCCCGCGTCCCTGATGGCATAAACCGTGCGATGCAGATGCGTACACGCCTCATAATGAATGTTCATCATGTAAGCGCCAGCCGCCGCCATTTCCCGGATGTAGTTTTGCGGCTCGACAATCATCAGATGCACGTCCAACGGTTTTGTACTCACCTGTTTAACAGCCTCAATAATGGGAAAACCGAATGAAATGTTGGGAACGAAAACGCCGTCCATAACGTCGAAATGCACCCAGTCGGCTTCGTTGGCGTTGAGCATTTCGATTTCCCGCTTCAGATGCAGAAAATCAGCCGACAGCACGGACGGGGCTACCTTGTGAAACTTCGTATTCTCAAAATTTGCCATATTTCATAATTTTTCGACAAAGATAACGGTTTCAGCGGAAATATGGAAGATTTGTTGGAAAATTTATATCTAAAACTTGTATCGGACAATGACACGCTCGTCGGAAGTGGTGGTCTTAAAGTCCGGCAGGTAGGCGTAATTCGTCTTTCGGAAGAAATCGAATCGCTGATAGCAGATGCCCCAGCGAGGGTTGATATCGTAACCTAAAATTGATTCGAGAATTGTATAATGCGCTTTCGACTTGTCGCCCTGCACATTCAACATTTCGTAATCTGTAGGGGTAAAGTTGGTAAAATCGGTATTCCGGTCGTATCCCTTCCAGGTAAGTAATAGGGAATAAAAGGTATTGAATGCAAAAGAAAATTTATTTTTATAAGAGAAACATAATAATTCCTTGATGGCATAACCGCTTCCAAAGTTGTAATTGCGTTCATCTCCGCGGTAATAGTCGGACAGGCTGGCGCCAAGCAGGACGGCATTGGCGTGAGTTTGCGATTTCATCTTGAAACGGTTGTTGAAGAAATTGCCTTCATAAACCAATCCGCCTCCCACCGCGGCGGGCGTTCCCACGACATAGGGCGTCTTCGTTCCCCGCACTTTTTGGGCGTAAGCCAGCGAATCCGAATCGTAATAGTCAAAATGATAATATGCCCCCAGATACAGTTGATTATTAGCATTTTCAAAAACCGTTTTCCCGATCAGGCGTCCCATGAAATTAAATTGTCCGATAAGGGGCTGATTTTTTTGAATATTGAGGTCCAGGTTCGCGCTGAAATAACTGAATGGCTGATTGTCGCTTTCAAATAAATCGCCATATTCCATCTGCCCGTTTAAGACAAATCCCGTGCTTTCATCAAACGTCTCTTCATCCATATTCCTGAGTTCGAGCGTTTTTATTCCCGTCGCCAGTGAAAATTCAACGTTGGGCGACTGAAACCGTTTTCCTCTTGCGGAAGTAATTTTCCACGCTTCGCCGGTCAAAATTCGCGTCAGACCCCGACCGGGCGCAATGATAAAACCGGCGATTTCGCGCCCTAAACGGTTGCTCCCGTGCGCACTGTTATCCAGGATGAGGTCTGACGTGCGGAAAAATATCTCTCCCATCGCAATGCCGCCAATACCGGTCATAATCCAATCGTTGGTCGAGGGAAGTTCTTTTTCCATCAACAGTTCCCACATCAGGCTGCCTCCAACCGTAAATAAAGCAGACTGGTTGAAATTCAATCCGTTAGACCGTGCTGAATTATAATACAGCGAGCCATGATAGGGATGGAAAAACAGGTTTGTGGCAAATTTATCGTTATCCCAGTGAAACCCTTCCCGCAGGTTTCTTTGCATGGAATTGAGGCTGATATACGCATAACTTCCCCGAATCGCATAGCGGTCAAAAGCCCAAACGCCGATATTTATTCCCACTATTTCGGACGCAGCCAATAGAGGACGCTTGCGAACCGGAATTGTCTCTTTTTCAAAACCAATCGAATCCTGCCCGATTATCTCTAAAGACTGTCCTTTCAATGGACTGACAATCAACAAAATTAACAGATATTTCAAATAATTCATGCGTCAAAAGTAATGCAAAATATGTTCAAAAGCAAGACTTATTCGTTTGGTTTTTGGCGATTAACGGATTTGAGAGATTACCGTTTTTCATTTTGTGATTCAACTATATCGTTAAAATCCTCCTTTATCAGTTCCCAATATTTTCCTTTCAGACAGATTGGAGTTAAATCATCATCTACAAATTGAAAATCAACGAGTTTGTCCATCAATACTTCTTTGCTATGACTGTATGGATAACGTTCTGCGTGGAGAGCAAACATTTGTTCAAGTGACAGATAATCCAACAGTTCATGAATATCCCAAAAATCTTTTTTTCGTCCGCCGCGTCCAATAACTTCCATTTTCATTGCCGCGATTTCTTCGATTGAAGCCATTCGCACGGAGTCCTTTTCCACAATTGGACGAATGAATAAATCGGTGTAAAACAAATCCAATTTAACTGCCTCTTCTCTATTGCTTCCAATGTAATAGGATTTTCCAAAACTGCTGTTTCCCAAGTACAGCATATCTGTAAAAGGAAATGTTTTTCTGAGCAAATTGTCAATAATCATAAAATCAATACTGCCATAATCGGCGTCGGTAAAGAGGTCAATATCAACAGAGATTCGATGTCCCAACTGCAAACTCAACGCTGTGCCGCCAACCAATCGAAATGGATTTAATACTTTCATTCCCATAAGTTGATTTAATACATCCAATAGATTGATTGTTACCGTGTTTAGATACAATTTCTTCATTGATTTCCATTTACATCAATTTCCAGATACTGTTTTGCATTTTCGGCAAGCGAAGGCAAATATTGCGGAACGGAAGACAATATTTCCACAACCGCCTTTTTGCCATAAAACGAAATGATTTCCTTGATTTCTGTTTCTGTTCCCCGCTCAAAAACACGGCGGATCACAGCCCGTTTTTGCTTTAGCCAATCTATTTTATCAATATTCGTGTCCCAAAACAAGGCTTTTTGAAATATCGCTACATCAGGTTTAGTTTGATTATTAAACATTTCCTGTTTTTTCTTCTCTACCTCGTAGCCGGCTTGCAACAGCATAAAATATTCGGCATTTACGCCCAACTTTTCACCCAACTTGATAGACAACGCAGGATTTATCCCGCGCCGACCTTTTTGTATCGCATTGATCGTCTGTGGATATTCTCCTATGGAAATGGCAAATTGCTTGCTTTCCCAGCCTCTTTTTTTGAGTTCCCGACTCAAAACTGCTCCGGGAAGCACGCCTTTTATTTTTGAAATTTCCGGCAACATATCTTTTTCCGAATTTTTTGCAAAGGTAAAAATTTGT
>JAITMT010000286.1 GCA_031277235.1 Tannerella sp. | reverse complement strand
AGGGCACCAGCACCGACGCGCTGAACATGGCAAATGTGTGTTGAATACTGAGCGGTATGCCTTTCAGCAAAGGCACTTTCTCCTCAATTCCGATAATTCTCTTTACTTTCTCCATATATCTTTATTTAATTGTTCAAAATTTAAGATTTGTAATCCGCGTTATTGAGGACTTGACCTGCAATGACGAAAAAAAATTCCTTTTCAATTATATCTGCCGTCTGTTTCATCGTTGAATCGTTAAATTACAATACCGCAAAATTACAGTTTTTTTTGAAAAAAGTAAAAAAAAATAAAGAAAATCACAGGGCAACCGTATCTGGATGCAATGGATGAACGGAAAAACGGCGGATAAAATCTGTAGAGGCAACCCTTGCGGTTATCTAAAATCTGCTTAAGCCGTAAAAGTGCCAAAAAACAGACAGTACCCCTTTTTTATCCTTTCGAGAAGGGGCGGTTGGCGTTTTTCTTCCTCTTCCGGAGAGGTTAGGAGAATCTATAATTCACAGAATATAAGATATTTATCCTCTATCTATTAAAAAGAGTTTATAATCAATACATCTGCAATTTCGTTAAAAACAGGAAGGAAACCGAAAATCTTCATTCCTGTCTTTGCAGAATCAAAAGTTGCATTCAGAAGTTGAAACTGCCATGCAAGTTTTTGGGAATATTTTTTATTTTGCATGGAAAAAAGTGTTATTTTTGCACAAAAAAAATGCCCGGAATGACAAAATTACTTATACAAAATTCATTGCAATGAGTATTAAAAATAACATATTATCCATACAATCAACGCTTCCCGAAGGAGTAAGATTGGTTGCCGTATCGAAATTTCATCCGGTCGAAACCATTCGGGAAGCCTATGATGCGGGGCAACGGGTCTTTGGGGAGAATCGCGTGCAGGAATTGGCTGATAAACAGCCTGTTTTACCGCCGGACATCGAATGGCACTTTATCGGAACGCTGCAAACGAACAAGGTGAAATACATTGTTCCGTATATTGCTATGATTCAAAGTGTTGATTCGGAAAAACTGTTACAGGAAATTGACAGTCAGGCAAGAAAAATAAACCGTACGGTCAATGTGCTGATAGAGATTCACATAGCCGAAGAAGCGAGCAAACACGGATTTTTGCCGGATGAATGCAAGGAATTGTTTACCAATGATTTGTCAAAAAAATATCCAAATGTAAAAATCTGCGGTTTGATGGGAATGGCGACGTTCACGGACAACGTCGGGCAGGTGGAACGGGAATTTGAGAAACTGCACGACCTGTTTGAGGAAATCCGGGCGTTGCCACAGACGGACGAGGCTGTTTTTCAGGAACTTTCGATGGGAATGAGCGACGATTATCTGCTTGCCGTCAAACAGGGCAGTACGATTGTGCGGATAGGCTCCAAAATTTTCGGAGAAAGAAACAAACGCAATACGTAATTCCAAGAAAATGAATCCGATAGCCATCATACAGAAATATTACAATCCTGACAGTGAGGCGTATAAAATACTGGTCAATCATAGCCGGAGCGTCGCCGACAAGGCGTTGCAGATAGCCGAAATGCATCCGGAAATGCCTCTTGACAAGCCTTTTATCGAGGAAGCGGCGATGCTGCACGACGTCGGAGTTTTCTATTGCGATGCGCCCGAAATCGGCTGTTTTGGCACGGAACCGTACATCCGGCACGGCTTTCTGGGCGCGGAACTGATGCGCAAGGAAGGCTTTCCCCGTCATGCGCTTGTATGCGAAAGGCACACAGGAACAGGCATTTACAGGGAAGACGTCGAAGCGCGCCATTTGCCGCTGCCCGACTGGGACTTTTTTCCGGTAACTTTGGAGGAGCAAATTATCTGCTTTGCCGACAAGTTTTTCAGCAAAACGAAACTCGGCAAGGAAAAGGAAATCAGCAAGATCCAAGCGTCGCTACGCAAGTACGGCGAAGACTCTGTTTTACGGTTTAATAACTGGTGTAAACTTTTTTTAAGACAATAATTTTCAGTAACTCATTAATTTATTTTATTTTTGCAGATTAATACAGTGCAAAAAGAGAGATTTGAAACGGTTTTTATTTTTTATATTGTTGATAATCAGCGCAGGCTGTAAGGTTGTGAATCTGCCTGCCGGAAAGGCTGACCCGATTTCGAGCACGCCCGTAACGGTGCGTTCGGGAGAGGCTGTTTCTGTCAGGAATGATACGGCAAGAACAATGGTTAATACGGTAATAAATAGCGTATTACAGGAAAATATCATCAAAAATGATACGCTGAAATATCTGATTGACAGTTTGCGGCAGACCGGAATGGAAGGCGACAGCACGGTGATTGACAGTTTGCAGGTACTGTCCGACAGTCTGACGACGCTGACCGACAGCGCGCAATCGGCGCCCGACAGCATACCTGCCGATACGGCGAAACGCAAAGGCGCTCTGGAAGCGACCGTCGAATACGAGTCGAAAGATTCCATCGTCTGGACTGCGGACAATATGGCGTATATCTTCGGCGACGGCAATGTGAAATATCAGAATATCGAACTGAAAGCCGCTGTTATTCAAATGAATATGGACAGCAGTTTGCTGTACGCTACCCATTCGGTTGATTCCTTGGGCGAGGAAACCGGTTTTCCCGTGTTTTCGGAAGGCGAGCAAGACATGGAAGCCCGCGAAATGCGCTATAATTTCAAAACGCGAAAAGCCACTGCACGACACGTAGTTACGAAGCAGGGCGAAGGTTTTGTCATCGCCGACATTACGAAAAAAATGCCCAATGACGTACTCAACATGGAGGGTGGCAAATATACGACCTGCGATGCGGAACATCCTCATTTTTATATCAATATGACGAAATCCAAGGTGCGACCGGGCAAGGATATTGTGGCGGGTCCCGTGTGGATGGTGATTGAAGATGTACCGCTATTTCCGCTCGTGTTGCCGTTTGCGTTTTTCCCTTTTACGGACAGTTATTCTTCGGGAATTTTGATGCCGACTTACGGCGACGAAATGTCGCGCGGTTTTTTCCTGCGAAATGGCGGTTATTACTTCGCGCTGAGCGATTATTTCGATTTCACGCTGACCGGCGAACTATACACGAAAGGTTCCTGGGGATTATCGGGACAGACCTCATACAGAAAGCGTTACAAGTATTCGGGCAATTTTGACGCGTCGTATCTCACGACCGTAACGGGCGACAAGGGACTGCCGGATTACAGCAAATCGAATGCTTTCAAAATCCGCTGGTCGCATTCGCAGGATCCGAAAGCCAATCCCTACCGTACCATTTCGGCAAGCGTTGATTTTTCGACCAACAGTTACGACCGCAATCAACTTAACTCGCTTTATACGTCGGCTGCTACGCAAAACAACAAAGGCTCCAGCATAAACATGACGCAGCGATTTCCGAACAAGCCGTTCAGCATCTCCGCCACGATGAATATCAACCAGCGGTCGCAGGATTCGAGCGTATCGGTTACGTTGCCCGATGTGACGCTCACGCTCAGCCGGATTTATCCGTTTAAACGCAAAAATCCCATCGGTAACGAACGCTGGTACGAAAAAATCTCGATGAGTTACACCGGCACGCTGCGCAACAATATTCAAACAAAAGAGAATAAACTGTTCAATTCCAGCCTCATCAAGGACTGGACAAACGGTATGCAACACACGATTCCCATCAGCGCCACCTATACGCTTCTGGATTATATAAACATTTCTCCATCAGTGAATTATACGGAACGCTGGTACACGCACAAAACATTGCAAGAGTACGATTTTGAACAGAGAAGATTGGTGCCGACCGACACGGTTTACGGTTTTTACCGTGTGTACAATTACAGCGCATCCGTCTCTGCATCAACAACTTTATACGGTATGTACACGATGAGTCGCTGGAATCCGATGAGTAAATTGTTCAGAGTGATACGGCACCGTTTCGACACGTCTGTTTCATACAGCATGACGCCCGATTTCGGCGATCCGAAATATGGCTATTACAACAATTATGTGGCGTTGGACGGCACCAATACGCCGACGCTGGGCGCTCCTCCCCGGGAAATGCGCGGGTCTTATTCGCCGTTTGACGGGCAACTGTTCGGCGCTCCGGGACGAGGCAAAAGCGGAAGTATCAATATTTCGGTGGACAACAACATCGAGGCAAAAATGGTGTCGTCCAGAGATTCGACCGGCGAAGTGAAAATCAGCCTGATAGACAAACTGTCGGGTAACATGAGTTATAATATGGCAGCCGATTCATTACGGTGGAGCGACCTTTCGACGGCTGTCCGCATCAAATTCGGAAAACTTTATACGCTGAATCTCAATATGTCATGGGATACTTACACGTATATTTATGACGATTTTGCCCGACGAGCCATAAAAGTCAATAAAACCCGCTGGGAAGCCGGGAAAGGTTTCGGACGATTGCGTTCTACGGGTACAGCCTTTTCCTATACGCTTAATAATGATACATTTAAAAAATTATTTGGCGGCGGAGACGATACCGGAAAAAAGAAAGGACGGAATGAAGACGATTACTCCGAAGATGAGAATTATGATCCGAACGATCCCTTTGCCGAAAATAATTTGGAAGAAGAGGAGCCGGTCGCCGATAAGTCGGGAGGCAGCCTGCTGAACAGAAAGAAAAGAGTAGAAGGCGAATACGACGAGGACGGATATTATGTTTCGTCCGTCCCGTGGAGTATTTCGTTCAGTTACAGTTTATCGCTAAGTTACAATCAAAATGATTTCGACAGGGAAAAATTGGAATATAAATACCAAATCAATAACGCATTGAGTTTCAACGGAAATATTCAACCTACGAAAAACTGGCGCATCAATTTCAACGCGACTTACGACTGGGACGCCAAAAAAATTTCGTACATGACCTGCAATATTTCGCGCACAATGCACTGCTGGCAGATGTCGGCAAGCATCATTCCCATCGGACCGCTCAAATCGTATTCATTTTCCATTTCCGCCAACGCATCCATGTTAAGAGACTTAAAATATGACCAAAGCAGCACGCCTTACAACGGACAAAACTGGTATTAAAGCAGTTCAAAGTTTAAAAGTTCAAAGTTCAAAGATTCAAACGGGATTAATGTCTTTCGGAATGTCGGGACTGGTTTTCCATGCGCCCTTCATCCACGTTCACCCGCAGTTTGAACTGACTGCCATTTGCGAACGCACCAAAAATCTGTCCAAACCGCTGTATCCCAATACAATAACTGTCAGAAGCATTGATGAATTGCTGGCGATGGACGGTTTGGAACTGGTTGTCGTAAATACCCCCGATTCAACGCATTACGAATTTGCCAAACGCGCGCTGGAAGCAGGCAAGCACGTCATCGTCGAAAAACCGTTCACCATCACGGTGGCGGAAGGCGAGGCGCTGATAGAACTTGCACGGGGTAAAAACCTGATGTTGTGCGTGTTCCAGAATCGCCGCTGGGACGCCGACTTTTTGACCGTCCGGGAAATCATCGAAACGGGAAAATTGGGCAAATTAGTTGAATTTGAATCGGTTTTTGCCCGCTATCGCAACGAAGTGCCGGTGAAAACGTGGAAAGAACTCGAAGGCAGTGGCAGCCTGACGTATAATCTGGGGTCGCACCTGATTGACCAGTGCCTGACGCTGTTTGGCAAGCCCGAAGCGGTTTTTGCGGATATTGCCAGACTGCGCGACCATACGCTGATTGACGACTATTTTATCATTCATCTCTTTGGTTGCGAGCGTTTTCCGGATATTAAAATTACGCTGAAATCCGGCTTTCTGATGCGCGAACCGGAACCGAGATTCGTATTGCACGGAACGTCAGGTTCTTACGTCAAACGCGGAGTTGACAAGCAGGAAGAACTCCTGAAAGCCGGCGCCGTTCCCGACACACCCGACTGGGGCGTCGAAACCGAAGAGGAATGGGGCGAAATCAACACGGTCATTGACGGCAAACCGCTCCGGGGCAAATACCGCAGTCAGAGAGGCGACTACACGGGCTTTTATGATTCTGTATATCAGCGTCTCCGCAACGGTCAGCCGCTCCCAACCTCCGCCGAAAACGTCCTCCCCACCATCCGCATCATCGAAGCCGCCTTTGAAAGTAGCCGGAAAAGGGCGGTGGTGAAGTGTTGAAAAGTGACAGGCATTTTCCGAATCAATATTTTAATGAGGTTAGGAGGCGGTAAAACGATTTGCCATTGAGGCAGTTTTTTCCGCGAACGTAAAACACTGAACACTACGCTCTACACTCTAAAAACGACACTCTAAACAAACCGCAGGCGTGGAAAATTGAAAATTTTGTATTATTTTTGCAGAAAAAAATAGAATGAAATATGGTTATTTATCCAAAATTAATACTCGAAACGCTTGAAAAAGTGCGTTATCCCGGAACGGGAAAAAATCTTGTAGCCGCAGGAATGGTGGCTGACAACATCAGAATTGACGGTAATAAAGTGTCGTTTTCGCTGATTTTTGAAAAACCGACCGACCCTTTTTTGAAATCAGTTGTAAAAGCCTCAGAATCAGCTATTCATACATACATTTCTCCGGAGACGGAAGTGGAAATTTCGGTTCAGTCCATACAGGCGGCACGACCGGAGCCTGAAAAACTCTTGCCGAAAGTGAAAAATATTATTGCCATTGCTTCCGGCAAGGGCGGTGTCGGGAAGAGCACCGTTTCGGTGAATCTTGCCGTTGCGCTGGCTGAAATGGGTTTCAAAATCGGTTTGCTGGACGCCGATATCTTCGGTCCCTCGCAGCCTAAAATGCTGGGTGTCGAGGACGCTCGTCCCGAGATGGAGCGCATTGACAATCGCGATTTAATTGTACCGGTGGAAAAATACGGCGTTAAAATGCTGTCTATCGGATTCTTTGTCAATAAGGACGATGCGGTGGTCTGGCGCGGTTCCATGGCGAGCAACGCGATGAAGCAGTTGATTGGCGACGCCGCGTGGGGCGAACTGGATTATTTTCTGATAGACATGCCACCGGGCACAAGCGATATACATCTCACACTTGTTCAGACACTTGCGATTACAGGCGCTGTAATTGTAACCACTCCGCAGGAAGTGGCGCTTGCCGATGCCCGCAAGGGAATCAGTATGTTTACGGGCAATAAGGTCAATGTTCCCGTTTTGGGGCTGATTGAAAATATGGCTTGGTTTACTCCGGCAGAACTACCTGAAAATAAATATTATATCTTCGGAAAAGAGGGTGGCAAAAGACTTGCCGAAACGATGCAAATTCCGTTTCTGGGACAGATTCCGATTGTGCAAAGTATCCGCGAAAATGGAGATAACGGAACTCCCATTGCGTTGGATTCCAACAGCATGATGGGTGCAGCGTTTCACCAACTGGCTGAAAATGTGATAGAACAGGTGAATTATCGCAATACCCATCTTGCGCCTACTCACCGCGTTGAAATGCACAATTGACATTTGGATGCAGTTGAATTGAAAAAAATAGGTTTACTTTCTGATACTCACGGCTATTGGGACGAAAAATATGTAACGTATTTTGCTCCGTGCGACGAAATCTGGCATGCCGGCGACATCGGTTCGGCGGAAGTTGTTGATAAACTGGCTTCTGTCAGACCGTTACGCGCCGTTTACGGTAATATTGACGGACATTTGCTGCGCCAGCGGTTTCCGAAAACGCTTCATTTCAACATCGAGGAAATCAACGTGATGATGACGCATATCGGCGGTTATCCCGGTCGCTACGAGCCGACGATTCGCAAAGAATTGTACGACGCCCGTCCGCAACTTTTCGTCTGTGGGCATTCGCATATTTTGAAAGTGATGTACGATAAAAACCTTGAATGTCTGCATATTAATCCCGGATCAGCCGGGAAATACGGTTTTCATGCCGTTCGTACGCTGATTCGTTTCGTCATTGATGGAAAAGAGATAAAAGACCTGGAAGTGATTGAGTTAGGCGACAGATATTAAAAAATACAGTTTAATAGTTCCAGCCGCGCTTCGTATTGTTCTTTGAGTCTGAATTGCACTCTGATAAGCATTTCGACCCTGTCATTCTGCATTTTAACCCATTTTTTGTCTTTTAACTTTTTTTCAAAATTAAACGGGAATGCAGTCCTAATTCGTCTCACTTCCGCCGTCAGTTTTTTAATGGAAATTTTTAACAGTTTGATTTGCAGTTCGATTTCCGGAAATGATTTATTATCAATGGAATAATCTATCTCGTTGACCATTGCAGCTAATGTGCGCAACGTTTCCAAATCGCCTTCATTATAAGCGCTTTGCACGGCAGCCCAAAGATTTTTCTGCTTTTCGCTTAAATTTCTGTTCACGTCCGGATGCAGGATTTTTGCCAATTGCCGGTATAGTTTGCGCAGTTCCGCTTCCCGCTCCGACAAGGCTGAATCATTGGATGATGTATCTAACTGATTTACATATACTTTCCGTTCATATTCCCCGTCTTCTTCATCTATCATCGCGTCCGCCTTTGCCTCTATTTCATCCCAGTCTATTTGCTTTCTTTTCTTGAAACGATTGACTGCCAGTCCAATCATCTTTTTCAGTTTTTCCACTTCATAGCGTAATTCTATCAGTTCCAACTGTTTACCTCCTATTTTGGTATGATACAGCGCTTCCAGTTCGGACTTACCTTTTCCCAACAGAAAATCTCTGTTTGTCAGCAACTTGGCGTATCTTTTCTTCAAAAGAAAATATTCTTCTTTCAGAGCGCCTTTATCCATCAATTGGGGCAGCCCGGCAGACATTATTTACGCGCTTTCATTTTCTCCTTAACTACCTCAAAAACAGCGGGAAGAATAGAAACAAAAATGATTACGATGACAAGGACGCTGAGATTGCTTTGAATCCAAGGGATATTGCCGACGAAATAGCCTAACAATAAGAAGATTGCAATCCAAAAAATACCGCCGATTACGTTGTACGAAATGAAATATTTGTACGACATTTTGCCCATTCCCGCCACAAACGGCGCGAAAGTGCGTACGATCGGCACGAAACGCGCCAGGATAATTGTTTTTCCGCCGTGTTTTTCGTAAAAATGATGCGTTTTTTCCAGATAGGATCGCTTAAATACCTTGGAATCAGGGTTGCTGAACAGTTTCTCACCGAAAAATTTCCCGATTTCAAAATTGATGCTGTCTCCCAATATCGCCGCAACGGTAAGAATCAAGATGAGTAACCATATACTCAGGCTGTTAGAGGGTAGCGCCGCCAGCGCGCCGGCAACGAACAGCAGCGAATCGCCGGGCAAAAAAGGCGTAACGACCAGCCCCGTCTCACAAAAAATAATTAAGAATAAAATGGCATAAACCCATGTGCCATAATTACTTACAAGTTCTGCCAGATGTTCGTCAACGTGCAGAATAAAATCTATCAAAAACTGAATCCATTCCATAAAATCATATTATTTTTTTGTATGAATACTCAATGTTACACCTAAGACCGTTTGCCTCCCGTCAGGGATGCATTGCTCGGTAGAAAATATATTCTGTCGTTGGTTGCATTCCGTACGGAATGCATCCTGTGGGGTACCCGGTTTTTCTACCGAGCGACGCAATCCTAACGGATTGCAAATTTGGATATTACATTGAGTATTCATTTTTTATACACTTTTTGGCTATCAAAGGTTACACCTAAGATCGTTTGCATCCCTGACGGGATGCATCGCTCGGTAGAAAATATATTCCGTCGTTGGTTGCATTCCGTACGGAATGCATCCTGTGGGGTACCCGGTTTTTCTACCGAGCGACACAATCCTAACGGATTGCAAATTTGGATATTACATTGAGTATTCATTTTCTATATACTTTTGGCTATCAAAGGATACTTTTCAGGATGAATAATTCAAAGATTTTTAAACAAAAATTCCGACATCCGCGTATAGAGGTGCATGCGCGTATTACCGCCGTAAATACCGTGATTGCGGTCTTTATATATCTGCATTTCAAACTGTTTGCCTGCCTGCACCAGCGCTTCCGAATAATCCATGCTCTGTTTGAAGTGCACGTTATCGTCCGCCGTTCCGTGAATCAGGAGCAGTTTTCCCTGCAAATCGCCCGCCAATTTGATGGGCGAAGTATCGTCGTAACCCTTTCTATTTTCTTTGGGCGTGCGCATAAAACGCTCTGTATAAACGCTGTCGTAGTAACGCCAGTCCGTTACGGGCGCAACCGCAATTCCCGCTTTGAACACGCCTTTGCCGACGCTCAGCGCCATCAGCGTATTGTAACCGCCAAAACTCCAGCCCCATATCGCAATGCGTTTGGCGTCAACGTAGGGGAGTTTTCCGAGCGCTACGGCAGCCGCCGCCTGGTCGCGCGATTCGAGATAACCCATTTGCATGTAGGTACATTTGCGGAACGCTTCGCCGCGCGCGCCGGTGCCGCGACCGTCAACCGAAACACATATATATCCCTGATTGGCAAGGTATTGCTCCCAGCCAATGTCGAAACGATCCAACACTTCCTGCGAGTTGGGACCGCTGTACTGAAACATCACGACGGGATATTTTTGGGAAGCGTCGAAATTGGCGGGCTTCAAAATCCATGCATTCAATTCCTCGCCCGTAGCGGTCGTGATGGTCGTAAATTCCTTTTGTGATAAGGCGTATCCGCTCAGTTTTTCCTTTAACGGGGCGTTGTCCTGAATCGTGCGCAGAAGTTTTCCCGTTTTGGTCTCGTGAACAGTCGTCAGTAGGGGCGTTTTGGCGTTGGTGAACGTGTTTACAAAATAGCCGTAATTGTTACTGAATTGCGCGCTGTTTGTGCCTTCCTGCGTTGAAATCCGGGTCTTTTTGCCCTTTGTATCAATAGAATAGACGCTTCGACGCAACGGACTTTCTTCCGCCGATTCGTAATACACTGTTCCCGTAACTTCGTCCTTGCCAATCAGGCGCGTAACGTCCCAGTTGCCAGTTGTAATCTGCCGTTGCTCGACGCCGGTCGGCGAATACTGGTAAATATGCGCGTAGCCGTCTTTTTCGCTGACATACAAGAATCCGTCCTTGTAAAACCGTATCGCTTTCATCCATTCGGAATCAACGTACGCCTTGTTTTCGTCCTTCAAAACCTGCTTGAAAATGCCACTTTTGGGGTTGGCGTGATAGAGCATGAAAACGTTTTGGTGCCGGTTGAGCGTCATCACCGCCAATTGCGATGCGTCGGGCGTGAATTGGATGTAGGGAATGTAGCCGTCTTCGTCAATGGGCGCTTTCAATGTTTTAATGTCCTTTGTTTCAATGCTATACGAATGAAGCGTTACCGTGGAATTTTTTTCGCCCGCCTTCGGATATTTGAATTTTTCCATTTCGGGATAATAACTATCGCCATATACAGCCATCTCATATTCAGGAACTCCCGATTCGTCAAAACGGGCGTAGCACAAATATTCGTTGTCGGGCGACCAAGCCAGCATGTTCGTAACGGCAAATTCTTCTTCATAGACCCAATCGGTCGTACCGTTGATGATGTTGTTTTTTTCGCCGTCTTTGGTTACCTGCGTTTCCGTATCATAGTCGAACTTCTTGATCCAGATGTTGTTATCCTCCACATAAGCGCACATGCGACCGTCGGGCGAGAACGTCGGAATCATGATTTTTTTGCCCGATTCGTTCAGCGGCTGAACCATTCGCCTACGCACGTCATAGTCGTAAACAATTGACTGATAGGAATATCTGTAAATCCTGTCACTTTCCCGCCAAACGATGATGTGATTGCCCGACGAACTGACGTCGTAACCCTCGAAATCGTCAAACGAACATTCGCGGGCATTTTTCGTATTAAACAGCGTATCAACAACTTGCCCCGTTCGATACGAATATTTGAGAATCATGTTTCGCTCCCTGTTCATGGACGTATAATGTTCACCGTCAGGCATTGAACGCATTTCGCTACCACCCGCCTGCCGAAATTCGCCGTTTACCACGTCCGCCAGACTGATTTTTTTGCTGCTATTCTGCGCCGAAACGGTCATCGTCATGACGAGTGCGCAAAGAATTAATAATCTGTGTTTTGTCATTGTCCCATGTATTAAAAATGATTAATATTCATTCCAACTTTTAATTTCAATATCCTCCAAACTCATTGTGCAGAAGGCTGTTATGAATGCTTCCGCCAATCGCGCGTTGGTCAGGAGCGGTATATTCAAGTCCACAGCGGTGCGACGGATTTTATAGCCATTGCTTAATTCCCTGACAGTCAAGTCACGCGGTATGTTTACAACCATATCAATGACTTTATCATGCAGCAAATCAGTGGCTTGCGGATGAGAATTTTCCTCGCTGGGCCAATAGACGCGCGTGCTGTCAATGCCGTTTTCTTTCAAAAAATGATGCGTTCCGCCCGTCGCATACAGTTTATAACCTTTTTCCTGCAACAATCGGGAGGCGTCGAGCATGTCCGCTTTCTGTTTGGTCGCTCCCGTCGAAAGCAGAACCCCCTTTTGCGGAATACGATAACCGACAGATAACATGCTCTTTAGCAGCGCTTCCGAGAGATCGTCGCCGAGGCAACCCACTTCGCCGGTTGAAGCCATGTCCACGCCCAATACGGGGTCGGCTTTCTGCAAACGGTTGAAAGAGAATTGAGACGCCTTAATACCCACAAAATCAAGGTCGAAATCATTTTTACTGATTTTTTCTACCGGTAATCCGAGCATTATGCGCGTAGCAATATCAATAAAGTTCATTTTCAGCACTTTACTGACAAAGGGAAAACTGCGCGAAGCGCGTAAATTACATTCTATCACCTTGATTTCGTTGCCTTTAGCAAGGTATTGAATATTAAACGGTCCCGAAATATTGAGTTCTTTGGCAATTTTTTTGCTGATGCGTTTGATACGCCGAATCGTTTCGATATACAGTTTTTGCGCGGGAAACAAAATGGTTGCGTCGCCGCTGTGAACACCCGCAAACTCAATGTGTTCCGAAATCGCATACACGATAATTTCGCCGTTTTCGGCGACGGCGTCCATTTCGACTTCCTTGGCGTGCTCGATAAACCGGCTCACCACGACAGGATGTTTTTTACTCACATTTGCAGCCAATTGCAGAAAACGTTCCAGTTCTTCCTGATTCGAGCAAACATTCATCGCCGCGCCGCTCAACACGTAACTTGGGCGCACCAGCACGGGGAATCCGACTTCTTTCACGAACTCGTTTACATCTTCGAGCGTCGAAAGTTCCTTCCATCGCGGCTGGTCAACGTCAATCCGGTCGAGCATCGCCGAAAATTTATGCCGGTCTTCCGCATTGTCAATGCTTTTTGCCGAAGTTCCCAAAATCGGTACATTGTTGGCGTCGAGCCTGATTGCCAGATTGTTGGGAATCTGTCCACCCGTCGAAATAATGACGCCGCGCGGATTTTCGAGTTCGAGAATATCCATCACGCGCTCAAACGTGAGTTCGTCGAAATACAGGCGGTCGCACATGTCATAGTCGGTCGAGACGGTTTCGGGGTTGTAATTTATCATCACCGACCGGAAACCTTCCTTGCGAATCGTGTTCAGCGCCTGCACGCCGCACCAGTCGAACTCCACCGACGAGCCGATGCGGTACGCGCCCGACCCCAATACCACGATTGATTTCTTGTCTCCCAGATACTGAATGTCATTTTCCGTTCCGCTGTACGTCAGATACAGGTAATTCGTTTGGGCGGGATATTCCGCTGCGAGCGTATCTATCTGTTTTACAACGGGTAAGATGCCTTTTTCTTTTCTGAATTGACGAACCTGTTCGATGTGTTTGTCCGTCATATTTTCTTTCCAGATGGCGCGGGCAACCTGAAAATCGGAGAATCCTTGAATTTTTGCCTTTTTAACAAGTTCAGTATCAGATAGTTCATTCAGAGATTCCAGTTGATTTGCCGTATCCACGATATTTTGCAGTTTGCAAAGAAACCATTTGTCTATTTTGGTCAATTCGTGGATTTGTTCGACCGTGTAACCCGCCCTCAACGCCTTGCTGATGATGAAAATACGGCGGTCGGTCGGCTCGTGCAACGCTTTGTCTATATCGTTGATTACTATCTCTTTATTCTCTACAAATCCGTGCATTCCCTGACCAATCATGCGCAATCCCTTTTGAATCGCCTCCTCAATCGTGCGACCGATAGCCATCACTTCGCCTACGGATTTCATGCTGCTGCCCAATTCACGCGCCACGCCGTGGAATTTACCCAAATCCCATCGCGGAATTTTGCAAACGACATAGTCGAGCGCCGGCTCGAAAAAGGCTGATGTTGTTTTGGTTACGGAATTTTTCAGTTCAAACAGACCGTATCCCAAACCCAGTTTCGCCGCTACAAAAGCCAGCGGATAGCCTGTCGCTTTGGATGCTAAAGCGGAAGACCTTGATAACCGGGCATTTACCTCGATTACGCGATAGTCTTCGCTTTCGGGGTCGAGGGCGTATTGCACATTGCATTCCCCGACGATTCCGATATGCCGTATAATCTTGATAGACAACTCTCTGAGTTTGTGAAATTCCGAATTGCTCAGCGTCTGCGAAGGCGCAATCACGATACTTTCGCCTGTATGGATGCCCAGCGGGTCGAAATTTTCCATGTTACAGACGGTGATGCAATTGTCATATTTATCTCGAACTACCTCATATTCAATTTCTTTCCATCCCTTCAAACTTTTTTCGACCAGCACTTGCGGGGAAAACGAAAAAGCCTTCTCGGCTAAAATGTTCAGTTCTTCCTCGTTGTCGCAAAAACCGCTTCCCAAGCCGCCGAGCGCATACGCAGCGCGCAAAATGACGGGATAACTCAGTTCCTTCGCGGCTCTGCGTGCATCTTCTATATTATCAACTGCCTGACTTTTAATTGTTTTTATCTGTATTTCGTCTAATTTCTGCACAAACAGTTCGCGGTCTTCCGTGTCCATAATCGCCTGCACGGGTGTTCCCAGCACCTGAACATTGTATTTTTCCAGGATGCCCGATTTGTAAAGTTCCACGCCGCAATTCAACGCCGTTTGTCCGCCGAAAGCCAGCATTATACCTTCCGGACGTTCCTTAATAATCACTTTTTCAACGAAATAGGGTGTAACAGGCAGGAAATATACCGTATCGGCGACGCCTTCCGACGTTTGCACCGTCGCAATGTTCGGATTAATCAGTACGGTGTTGATTCCCTCCTCCTTGAGCGCCTTCAGCGCCTGCGAGCCGGAGTAGTCAAACTCGCCCGCCTCGCCGATTTTCAGCGCGCCCGACCCAAGCAGTAATACTTTTTTGATGTCTTGTCTATTCATATATTTTTTGAGTAACTAATCTAATGTCGTGTCAATCATAAAGTATCGGTTTTTTGGTGTTGCATTCCGATAGGAATGCTTCGCTCGGTAGAAAGGTCATCCGCCCACAGGATGCATTATCTCCCCTCCGGTCGATGAACGTTGTTTCCGTACGGAATGCAACCAACAACGGAAAATATTTTCTACCGAGCGATGCATTCCTAACGGAATGCCCAAGTTCCATGAAATTTTTCTGAAACTTTGACGTCCCGTTAGGGACGGAATATTGGTAGAAATGCGGCGTCAGACCCATTTGAGCGTGCCGTAGGTACGCAATTTTCACCCGGATTGCTTCCGTCGCGTACCTACGGCACGCACGGGGATTCAACATTTTTTCTACCAATATATTGCTCCCGGGAGAGCAAAAGAACAATGCTTTTGTAGAACTTGACCGCCCTGTTCCGAAGAAGGGAATCATTTTACGATATTTCATCGACATGACACTGTCTATTTTGCATAACTTACGGAACGGGTTTCGCGAATTACCGTGATTTTCACCTGTCCGGGATATGTCATTTCGTCCTGTATTTTCTTTGCGAGGTCGTTGGAGAGGCTTTCAACGTCCTTGTCGGTTACTTTGTCGGCTCCGACGATGACCCTCAACTCGCGACCCGCCTGAATGGCATACGTATTGATGACGCCCGGATAGGACATCGCCAACTGTTCGAGGTCGTTGAGCCGCTTGATGTAAGCCTCCACGATTTCGCGACGGGCGCCGGGACGGGCGCCGGAAATAGCGTCGCAAGCCTGAACAATGGGCGCTATCATGGTCTGCATCTCAATCTCCTCGTGATGCGAGCCGACCGCGTTGCAAATATCCGGTTTTTCCTTGTATTTTTCGCACAGTTTCATGCCGAGAATGGCGTGCGGCAATTCGGGTTCTTCGTCGGGAACCTTGCCGATGTCGTGCAACAAGCCGGCGCGACGCGCTTTTTTGGGGTTCAATCCGAGTTCGGACGCCATGATGGCGCAGAGATTTGCCGTTTCGCGGGCGTGCTGCAACAGATTTTGTCCGTAAGACGAACGGTATTTCATTTTTCCGATCAACCGGATTAAATCGGGGTGAAGCCCGTGAATACCCAAATCTATGGCGGTGCGTTTGCCGGTTTCGATGATTTCTTCGTCAATCTGTTTCCGGACTTTGCCGACGACTTCCTCGATTCTGGCGGGGTGAATGCGTCCGTCCTGCACCAGTTGGTGTATCGCCAAACGCGCTATTTCGCGGCGCACGGGGTCGAAACCCGAAAGCACGATGGCTTCCGGCGTGTCGTCCACAATGATTTCGATGCCGGTGGCGGCTTCCAGTGCACGGATATTGCGCCCTTCGCGACCGATGATGCGTCCCTTCAACTCGTCGGAATCTATCGGAAATACCGTTACGGAATTTTCGATCGCCGTTTCGGTGGCTACGCGCTGGATGGATTTGACCACGATTTTCTTCGCTTCCATGTTTGCCGTCATTTTGGCTTCTTCCATGATGTCGCTAATGAAGGACGAGGCTTCGGTTTTGGCTTCGTCCTTGAGCGATTCGACGAGGCGTTCCTTGGCTTCGACCGCCGTCAGACCGGAAATGGCTTCCAGATGTTCCACTTCCTGCAGGTGCATCTTTTCAAGGTCTTGCTTTTTCCGTTCAATGACAAGGAGTTGCGAGTTCAGATTTTCCTTAATTGTTTCGACTTCAGCGTTTTTACGTTGCAATTCTTCCTGTTTCTGGGCAAAAATCGTTTCCCGCTGTTTCAGTTTCGTTTCCTGCGACTGGATTTTTGAATTTCGCGCCGCTACCTGTTTTTCCAAATCGGCTTTCAGTTGGATGAATTTCTCCTTGACTTCCAGCATTTTGTTCTTTTTAATCACTTCGGTTTCCCTTTCCGTATCGGAAAGCGCTTTTTTGGCTCTCGATTTCAGTATAAACCGCGTAGTGATCCACATAACTAATCCGCCTGCTAAAAAGGCTATGACTATCAATATTATTTCCATTTCTTTTTCTATGTTGTTAAAATTTTATAAATAAAAAAACTGTCCATTAGGATATGTTAATACCCTATGAATCAGTGCGCAAAATCTTTTCCTCTCCAATTTTATATAAACTTTCCTACGGTTGTTGCTTCAAATACGATTTCAACTGCTCGCTCATCCGGGAAACCGTTTCCAACACGGATTGCGCATCGTTTTTACGCGCCGTCCTAACCATATCCAACGCTACCATAGCCATTATCTCCAAATCCGATACATCTATAAACTTCTGTTTATACTGCACAAATTTTTGCCGTAACTTTTCCGCTATTTCCCTGACGACAGGTTCCTCCTCCGCCTCTATCTTCAAGGGAAACTTTCTGAAACCCGGGATCAATTCCAGATTGATTGACAGTTTTTCCGACATAAAATTTACTCATTTTAATAAGGCAATGCAAGTTTCCACTTCACGCACTAATTTGTTTACCTGTTTCCGCGCATTCTGAAATTCGGTTTCGTTGACGTCCAATCTTCGTGCCGTCAACAGGTAACTGTTTTTGGATTGCAATGCTTTCATCGTTTCGTTCGTTTGCCGCATTTCTTCGTTTTTCGCATTAACAGCGGATTCCAGCGCCTCTATCTGTTTTTTCCTGTCGTCGCACAACTGTATCAGGTCGTGGATGCGTTCCTCAAATACCGCTAACAAATTATTCGTATTATCAGTCATTTTCTTCCAAATTGCCCACAAAAGTACATATAAATCTTGAAAAACAATTAAATTTTTCAATTTTTTTTTCTAAAAATGAAAAAAGAGGGCTTAATTCCGTGATTGTCTCCTTTTTTTGGATGGGCGGGCGGAAAGGAAAAAGGGGGGCAGAACGCGCTTCCGGAGCGGGGATTCAACAGGACAAGCGAAGGTATCCCCGGCAAATTTCAAGAAAAAACAATAGGAAGGACTCTTCTAAAAACTACATTTTCCATCATTGCGAACTGCGGGGAACGGAGCAGGAAGCAATTCAAAATATTGATCTACTGTCGTGCGAATGATAAAGTGTCGGTAAATTCCCCACTTGGGAGCAGGGCTGTCAAGTTCTATTCCCGTCAGGGAATATCGCCCGGTAGAGAATGTTTCCCGTTGTTGGTTGCATTCCGTACGGAATGCATCCTGGGGTCGGATTGCCTTTCTACCGAGCGATGCATTCCTACGGAATGCCCAAATAACACCCGATTTATTTTAGAACTTGACAGCCCTGCCAAAGGGAAGGCTCTGACTAAATTTGGGTATTCATAAAAAAACAGCAAGCGACTTCGCAGCCGCCTGTTGTCTGATTTTAAGTGTTTATATCCTGTTATTTCTGAAAACTCTTAGCCAGAAAACCGAGCATGCATTTATACAGTTCCATTCTGTTTTCTTCGCGGGCGAAACCGTGTCCCTCGTTGTATTTCACCATGTACGGCACGTCAAAACCCTTACCGCGCAATGTTTCCACAATTTGATCGGACTCGTTGATGTTCACGCGAGGGTCGTTGGCTCCCTGGATGACAAAGAGCGGCGCCTTGATTTTATCAATCTGATGGACGGGCGAAACTTCTTTTGCGATCGCAGCCTCCTGTTCGTTATCGGTATCGTACCAAATTTCCTTGATCATTTCAAGTTGAGGTTTCCAGTATTCCGGCATGGATTTCATAAACGTGAAAATGTTGGAAACGCCCACATAATCCACGCCGCAGGCATACAGGTCGGGTGTTTTTATCATACCCATCAGCGTGGCGTAACCGCCGTGCGAAGCGCCATAAATCGCGATTTTATCCCTGTCAATCCAGCCCTGTTCCAGCACATATCTCACGCCGTCTTCCACGTCGTCCATACATTTGCGTCCAACTTGCTTGAAGCCTGCTTTCAGGAAATCCAGTCCGTAACCGCCCGAAATTCTGAAATTAACTTTTAACGTAGCATATCCACGACTGGCAAACAACTGACTTTCAGAATCAAAACCCCAATTGTCCCGATTCATTTGCGGACCGCCGTGCGGATTGACGATGAGAGGCACTTTTTTGCCTTCCAAGGCGGCTTTGGGCAGCGTGATATAGCCGTGAATCGTCAGTCCGTCGCGGCTTTTGAATGAAATCGGACGCATTTCAGCCATGTCCTCTTCCTTGAGTTGCGGCATCAGGTCGTAAAGCAACGTGAATTTTTTAGTCTTGTTATCATACTGATAATAAGTTCCATACAATTTATCACTTGTTGTCTGAACGAGGAATGTATTTTCATCGTCATCATAATCAACGACATAACATTCCCTGTCTCCAAATTCTTTTTTCATCCGTTCATTAAAATCCTTATAGAAGGCGCTGACGGGAATAATGGTGTATTTATCGCCTATGTAGGCAAAATAGTCTATTTCGTAATTGCGCTTGCGGGAAAAGGCTATGTCATTGGCGTCATAATCGGGATTGGAATAAACTTCTTCAATGATTTTATTTGTTTTGAAATCGTATAGAATGATTCGTAATTTATCACTTCCCACGTATGTAGCAACATACGCATCATCAGGATTTTCAGAGGCATAGTTAAATTTGACAATTCCGAAGATGTCATACCATTTTCCGTGATAAACGCTTTGAAACTCCCCGGTGATCAAATCCTTGTAAAAAAGTTCCTGTTCTATTCCGTTTACGAATCGCGTATAGGCGCGCAAATTTCCGTCCTTGTCAAAATCATATCCTGCAATAGGATTTTCAAGATCCTTATTCTCAAACAGTTGTGTTATTTCTCCCGTATTGATGTTGAGTTTATACGGTTCAAAAACCTGCTTGTTGTTTTTATTCATCTGGACGATAATGTATTCTTTCTGGTCTTTGAGTCCCTCAAGGATAGTTGTCCTGACATCGTCAAACGGCGTTAAATCCACATTGTTCGAGCCGTCAAGATTAACCGCATAGATATGGAAATTTTCATTGCCGCCCTTGTCCATCATATAAACGAGGCGCGTTTCGTTTTTCCAGGCGTAGCCGCGAATCAGTTCGTCCTTTTCCTCGATTACGCGGGTAACTTTTCCCGTAGCAATCTCTTTCACATACACGTGGCGCTTGGTAGAGCCGTCCTCCTTTTCCATGTAGGACATGTATTTGCCGTCCGGCGAGAGTTGGAAACTCGATGCTTTCGGACGCGCAAAATAGTCTTCGACTTTGTACTTGAAATCGCCCTTGTCGAAGGCTTCGAGGGCTTTCAAATCGGCTTCGGAAGAGACGAGTTCTACTTTTCCCGGCAGTTTCGATTCAAATTTTTCGAGTTTGAGCGGAAATGTCATGCCGCCCTGTTCAAA
>JAITMT010000179.1 GCA_031277235.1 Tannerella sp. | reverse complement strand
TAAAATAAGACCTGTTATGCAAGCAACCAACGAGACAAGCGACAAAGTAATTAATCCATTTTTCTGCTTAATAATAAGCGATTGCTTTTCATTTTTCAACTTTTCAAAATCGTACTTTTGTTGAAGTTCCATCAATTTGTTGTTTTTCTCAACATTAAGTAATGCGAAATAAATAACTTATAATAGATTTGTTAATTGTAATCAAATTTGTAATTCCACTTCGGCAGAAAGCGGTCAAAAATAACAGGCATAGTTTGCATAAATTTCTCACTTGCTTTACGACCAGTTTCATAGATTTTTGTGTTAATATGCGCTTTTACAGAAAATCCCGCTTTTGTCGTTGTCTGTTCGGCTAACTCTTTTATTATCTCATAGTTATCAAATTTAATCCCCTGCCATTTCTTACTGATAAAACTGAAGGCACGATGTTCTATCGGATTCCATTTTGAGCAGTATGGCGGATAATGAGCCACAACAATTTCCATTTGCAACTTTTCGGCAAGCAGCTTAAATTGCTCTTTTACAACGTAATGACCACTGTGATTGCTGCCGCCGCCGTCACATAAGAGCAACATCCTGTTTGCTTTTGGATAATCGTTCTTTATAAACGTATTCCACTGATAATAAATACTGTCACAGGCAAATTCTGCCGTGTCTTTGCTTGTTCCGACTGTCAAATAACATTTATTTTGTGAAACATCATAAACGCCGTGAGGAACAGCAACTCCGTCCGCAAAACTGTTGAAATCGTGGTCGTTTACCGCTTGTGCTTCGGTGCAAAAAACTTCGCCGGAACGGTAAAAATTACCAATCATTTCTTTCTTTTTTGTGTCAATACTTAATACAGGTAATTGATTTTCAATAAATCCCTGCTTTAATTTGGATATATATTCAAACTGTTCATTGCGATTTTCAACCTCTTTGAGCGTTTTACATTTGCTCATTTTCCGTTTCACATAACCGCACATTTTCAATAGTTTTTTTATTAGCGGACAACTTATTGATATACAGTGAAATCTTAATTTTTCCTGTATCTGAATCAATGTCAAATTTGTCCATAAAACATTTACTTTCATCGGATTACCAGCCGTATATTCTCGCAAAACAAACAACAAAATTTCAAGTAAATTGCTTATGAGCAGCGTTTTTTTTTCTACCGCCACCTTGTTGACGTATCTTATTTGCCGGAGGAATTATCTCTAAAATGAGTTCTTTTTTGCCACGCCTAACTGTATGTATATGAATATCAAATGTTTTTGAAACTTCTTTTACTCCGTAATAGCCTTTTTCCATTGCTTTTAAAGCGGCATATTGGCGTTTGTGTCTCTCTGACAATTGGCTATAGAAAAACTTTTCGTGTTTTACTATGTCGTATTCAAAATCTGTTTTTTTCATCTTTACAGAACTTAAAATTATATGCAAAGATAATATCATTTTTTTGAAAACTACTATAATTTATTTATTTTTTATCCCTTAACAAAGGAATTATGGAAAATATTTATGAAGTCATTCTAAGTAATATTTTGCCGTCAGATATACTGAAGAATTTTGTACCGGTATCAATTTCAGAGAAACAATATGGCGTAGCACTACGCATGGAAGAGCGGGAAACAAATCTGCCGATCGAGTTGTCAGGAATAGCAGATTTAGTAAAGGACGGATTTTGCAACGCGATAGAACTGCTGCATTTTCACATGAAAGGGAAACCGTTGTATCTTCAACTGTACCGTCGCCGGTGGAAGCAATCGGGCAGTAGCCGGCACTACAGCAACCATTATAATTTGCACCCGGAAGGAGTAAAAGCAACCCATGAGTTTGCTGCTTTTTTAAAAGAATCGGGTGGAATTACAACCGACGAGTATGTCCATTATCTCATCGGTGCTGAATCTTAGCAATCAGTTGTTGTATAAATGGTATCGTGAACATTTGAGTGGTTTTCGGGAATCGGAGGCAAGTGGCGAGCATTACGCGCATGATTTGCATTTATCAGCAGAAGAGACAGTTCGGGTTCCGATATGCGAGCCGGATAATATCGGAAAAAACATGGCGATAGACGAAAAGCAGATTGGCGAGGATATGCACACGATATTGAGTAACCGTGATACAGGCAGGATAGCGATAATGATAGACAGTCTTCGATTTAGTGATATTGAGAAAGTATTGCGTAAATACGGAAACGAATGCAGGGCGGTTGAAGTGCTTACCCGCGACCTTTTACCGTTATACCGAAAAGTGGGCAACGAGTTGTTTTTCAATGCCTCGCATACGGCGGACAAGTTTCATGTCATCAGGCTGTTGCTGGAAGCCTGTCAGGATGTTCGGGTACGGCTTCGGCAGGATTTATTACGGGAACGAAGGAAGCAGTATGAAGCACATAAAAAGCAGGAGAAAGAACGAAAAAAACGTTGCGAATCCGAAGGAACAGTATATGTAAAACAAGCATTTAAATTTGAAGAAACGGAACTCTCAAACGGAGAAACGCCACTCGAAGCATTGGCTCGAAGCCGTTATCTGCTTTTCAAATATCCTTACGACTGGACAGAAAAACAAACCCTGCGTGCACAAGCGATTTTTGAAAAATATCCTGAAATAGAGTTGGTTTACTATCGTTCCTGTGAGTTTAGAAACTGGATGAAAAAAGAAAATGTCGGTAAAAATATTTTTGAATTGAAAAATGAGTTGAGACAATGGATGCGGAAAGTTGAACAGGACGATATTGATGAAATGCTTAACTTCATGTCAATCGTTGAGAGAAACCTGTTGGAGATACTCAATTACTTCCGCTTTGGCGCTACAAATGCCATCGCCGAAAATATTAACAGCAAAATCCAACGTTTCATCACCTGCAATCAAGGGACAAGAGACAGAGAGTTTTTCTACTTCAGATGCAAAAAATATTTTTCTTAGCACCTCAAAAAGAAATTATGCCATAATGTACAAAAAATTTGTATATTTGCATAAACTTATTATTCTCATACTACAATGGAAAATACAATTATTGATTTATTTGAAAAA
>JAITMT010000013.1 GCA_031277235.1 Tannerella sp. | reverse complement strand
ATTTTCGACCTTTATTGCGAAAACGAAAAGGGCGAGAAATTTATCGTGGAACTTCAAAAGACCAAGCAGGCTTTTTTCAAAGACCGCACCCTGTATTACAGCACATTTCCGATATCCGAGCAGGCAATTCCGGGCGATTGGAATTTTGAATTAAAGGCAGTTTACACTATTGCCATTTTGAATTTCATATTTGACGAAAATAAAAATGAATTGGATAAATACCGGTATGACGTAATGCTCACCGACATTGATACGCACAAAATATTTTACGACAAACTGACATTTATTTACCTTGAGATTCCTAAATTCACCAAAGAAGTTGACGAATTGGAAACGAATTTTGAAAAATGGATATATGTGTTGAAAAATCTCAAGCGATTGGATAATATTCCCGACAAGTTGCAAGAGCGTATCTTTGAGCGCATCTTTGCCTCTGCCGAAATTGCGAAACTGACCCCTGACGAATACCGGGATTATATTGACAGCTTAAATTCGTACAGGGATTTGAAAAATTCCCTTGATTATGCAAGGGCAGAGGGCGAAAATTTGAAAGCAATAGAAATTGCAAGAAATTTGAAAACACTTGGCATGCCTTTTGATGAAATTTCAAAAGCGACGGATTTGACAAAAGATGAAATAGACAAACTATAGAGGAAAAGTTTTGTCACTTCACAGCATAGATTTCCGTATTTCAAAAAATAAAATTATCTTTGCGCCGATATTTTTGATATGAAAAATATCAAGATTTCGATAAAAATGATATGAAAAGAAAAATTGAAGACATTAGTGTAAGTTCAATCAATAAAAAAAATGGATTGTAAAGTTTTTTTTGTAGTTTTGCAAAATGAAAAAATTATTTACTTTTGTGATTACGCTGTTCTTTGCGATGTCAGTGTTTACGGGCTGCACTAACGAACAAGACGTAAATGGTGATTTCTGTTATGAATGTGACGGAATTTGCCAGTATGCCAATGTAGAAGATTTTAGCAAAACGACACCTTTTATTGATGCCTATTTGAATCATATATCTAAAAATGATTGGAGTGACGAGCAAAAATTACAGGCATTAACCGATTGGTTAAATGCTAAACCTTGCATCATTAGTGCAAAAATTGAAACTGAAAATGCATCATACTTTTCAACTTCTCTAAAGTCTATGCCTATACAGCCACCGAAAGGAAAAATTGCTATTTTGCTTGATGTAAATGGAATAACTCAAGAATTATTTTTGTACATTGGACCAAGATATCCTTATGATTCTGATTTATGGGTAGCAACGTACTATCAATATATTAAACCAAGAGAAATCATTGCGACTATTCAGCCTGTTTCATCCGTAGGAATGCTATTCGATATGATTGATACTGTTGGGTTTGAAGTAGCAGGGCTCACAGGATTATATTTCTCTTCGACCGAATATAGTCAAGAAGAATTATTCAATTATTATGGTGGTAAACCCTATATTATCGCTATAGGAACTGTTCCCGGCAGTCCGGACTTTTCACCTACTTTTATCAATATGGATAATAAAGATTATCAGGACGATTGGTTGAAACTTATGACTGATTACCAAATTCTTTTAACAAAATACCCCTATTCAGGAAGCACTATCCCAGTGGTAACTTTTTTAGTTCCGGAGGGGCAGGAAAGAGAGTGGGAATCAAAGCTTTTGACAGATTACGAATTTATAACTTCAACAGTTGTTACTTGGGAATTGGAAAGTATGCGTATTACCTATTTTGACGGTCCATAGGCTGCTATGTTTCACGGAAGAGGTTGTGTGGCTATGTAAATAGCCGGGTGTCACAGACGTTGGCTTCTAAATAGGCGATTGCTGTCACGGGGAAATGGATTATCAGTTTGTACGCTGTTTATTTGCATTTAAAAAATTTTCGGAACTTAAAAACGTAAATGAACGATTTATCAATCTTTGACAAAATACAACAATTTTTATCGAACAACCCGACAGCATTCGGCGCATTGATTGCCCTGATGGGGTTATTACTGTTTTTGGGTTCGGTTTTCGATTGGAATTGGATTTTTGGCGATGTAAGCAGGGTAACTTACAGCGTGAGAAAAATTGACGGCTTGATCAATCTTTTCGGACGTAAAACGGCGAGAATCATATTCGGCACAGTCAGTTTCTTTGTTTTTCTTGCCGGCCTGCTTGTGATATGGTTGAGTTGGGAAAAGTAATGTAGAGAAGCAATCCGGAAAACAAGTTCGAATGAAATGTAGACTGTTCCGAAGGATGAACGTTATATTTGCAGCAGGTTGAAAAATAGATGATTGTATGTAATTAATTAAAGTCAATGGAGTTCGGCGAAAAATTCAAATCGTATTCAAATACGGATTTATTAAGGATTATTGAAAATCCCGACGACTATCAATCGCAAGCGGTTGAAGCCGCAAAAACGGTCTTTTCCGAAAGGCAGCTTTCCGAAATGGAAATCAAAACAGCCAAGGACGAGCTTGAGCTTGAAAATCAGGAAAATGCAATAAAAGAACGGCAAAAGCAAACCGAAAAAGAAAAAGTTAATAAAATAGGTGACGCCATTTTTCAACAAATCAATCCCGTACAAACGGAAACGCCGACTTCAGGCAGGACGATAAAAGCCATTTCACTTTTCCTGGCCGGACTTTTCCTGTTCCAGCTATACATAAAATACGGTATGATAAAATTTTTGTTTACAAGCAGTTATGCGAAATGGGATTTTAGTGTGGTGCTCGATTTCTTTCCTTTGCTGATTATTCCTTTGGCTGCGATTTTATTCTATGCGAGGAAGAAGACAGGCTGGTTTCTTCTGACAATATTTCTCACATTTACAGCCGTTTCAGCTATTGGGGGATTTATCTTGGCCTTAAAAATGAATCAATCGGGCTGGGTTTCGCTTGTCGGCCCTCACATTTCGCCGTCAATCTCCATTCTGAGTTTTACATTCTATGCAGGATTAGTCTGGACAATCTGCCGGGAAAAAATAAGAAGCATTTATTCCGTCAGCCAACGATCTATGGTTCTTACGGTTATTCTCACAGCCTCAATCGTTGGAACCGGGATTATAGCGCTTTTTTTACATTAATGCGGTGCGACAGAACCGTATCTGCCCGCCCGTTTTCAAAGCGGCCAAGCCGCCACTCACATGAAATTTTTTTACTGACTTTGTAGAGTCGTCTCCCGGGCAAACTGTTACATTCCCTTGAGAGCGTAAATTCGCCACCCCGTTGATTGCAGCCTGCATTTTCTCATTGATCGAAATAAATACTGCATATTTCACGCAATAAAATATGCAGTAAATCCGTTTTTGATGTTGAATTACTGCATATTTTTAATACTTTTGTATGCAGTAAAAAATAATTTGGTATGAGAAGATTTGATTTTTCATTTTTAAAAAACTCTTTATTGCCGGCAAATTTGCTTGGCATTACGAACAGTATTGCCGAACTGAAAGCACTTGACAAAATCCGCAAGCGTGATTTTCAAGACATTTTTACAAAATTGGAAAGCTTGGCAAAAGTGCAGTCGGTAAAAGGCTCGAATGCCATTGAAAATATCATTACCACCGACAAGCGTATTGAGGAAATTGTCAATCAATTGTCTGCCCCGCTCAACCACAATGAACAGGAAATTGCAGGGTATCGCGATGCGCTAAATACCATCCACAACGGTTTTGAAAACATGTCGCTTGATGAACAAACTATCTTAAATCTTCATTCCGTCTTGCTTTCCTTTACCGAAACAGGCGGCGGCAACTATAAAACATCCGACAATGTGATTATGGAAATTGATAGCGGCGGCAACCGGAAAATAAGGTTTATGCCTACCAAAGCAACTGAAACACAGTCGGCTATGCAACAACTTGTCTATGCGTTCGCGGATGCATACAGCGACAGCGGAATAAACAAATTGCTTATGATTCCGTGTTTTATTCTCGATTTTTTGTGTATCCACCCATTTTCTGATGGAAACGGAAGAATGTCGAGATTACTTTCTCTGCTATTGTTATACAAAGCAGGCTTTGATGCCGGAAAATACATTTCTTTTGAAGAACAGATTAACAAAAATAAAAATTCTTACTACGAAGCGTTACGAAAATCTTCCGAAAATTGGGAAAATAACGCAAACGATTATTTGCCGTTTATTGAGAATTTTATTTTTACGCTTCTCATTTGCTACAAAGAACTTGACAAGCGTTTTGCCCTTGTTCATTCAAAAAAAGTTTCAAAACGGGAACGGATAGAGCAAACAATCCTTAACAGTTTGCTTCCCATCGGCAAGCGGGAAATCAATTATGTTTTGCCCGATATTTCGGCAAGCACCATAGAAGTAGTTGTATCTCAAATGCTAAAACAAGGAAGAATAAAGAAAGTTGGCACATTTAAGGATGCAAAGTATATTAAAAATTGACAGAACAATGCACTACAACGACTTGCCGTTGTAGCCGTCCAAAGCCGATATTGAAACTCAAAATATTTAGACAAAGTAGAGGGGCCCGGTTTTCACGTTGCAATTCTTTATCTTTTTGCTGAACAAAAATAAAGTGAAAAAATCGCTGAAAAATTTGTATCTTTGTCGAATTATATAACGAAAATTCTATCAAATATAAATGAATATTCCGACATATACAATCAGCGTTAAAGCTATTGATTTGGTTGCACGAATAGCTGAAAAAGTTGGCGAAATTCGAGGTTCGGGCGAATATAGCCGTAATTTACGTTTGCGAAAAATTACCGATATATTTACCGATATAAATACCGATAAGTTGTCAAAAGTCGAGTTGGAATTTTTGGAGCAGATAGCAGGTTATCTTGACAAAAACGGCGAAATAACTAACTATCGCGCACAATTATTAACCAACAAATCAGCTATTAGCGTAAAAAAATATTTTGCCAGGTTTGTTGAACTCGGACTATTGGAAGTTGAGGGAAAAAATAAGGGAAGAAAATATAAAATCAACGAAAATGAATGATTTATTGACGTTTCTCAAGGAAGAAAAAGAGGCAAGGCGAAGGGGCGGTTTGTATCATAAAACTCAGGTAAAGCTGGATTACAACTCAAACAGAATTGAGGGGAGCAAACTGACTGAGGAGCAGACACGTTATATTTTTGAAACACGCACGATCGGTTTCAAGGATCAGGACGCCGTGCCTGTCGATGATATTATCGAAACTTCGAATCATTTTATTGCTTTCGACTACTTGCTTGACACGATTGACGGGCCGTTATCAAACGGTATCATCAAGGAGTTTCACCGTATTTTGAAGACGGGGACTTCCGATGCTGTAAATAAATGGTTTAACGTAGGCGAATGGAAAAGAACGCCTAACGAAGTCGAAGGTGTAGAAACTGCTTTGCCTCAAAATGTTGAAGATGAAATGGACAAACTTGGGTATTGGTATAAATCCCTATATAAAGTTGTATTTGAGGATATTATAGAATATCATTATCGTTTCGGGAAAATCCATCCTTTTCAGGATGGCAACGGCAGAGTTGGCCGTTTAATCATGTTTCGCGAATGTTTAAAAAACAACATAGTCCCATTCATCATTGATGACGACCATAAACAATTTTATTATCGTGGGCTTAGAGAGTTTGGCCGCGTAAGAGGCTATCTGATAGATATATGTCTTTCGGAACAAGACATATACGCGGAATGGGTCAACTATTTCTATGGCGAAAGATTGCACGGGAAAGACGATTGACCTGTAGAGAACCGGGCGGCTGCCGTGACGAAATATGCAAGCAGATGACGGTCTGTGAGTCAGATAGATTTCTTGAATGCTTGTAAAAAAACAGTATTGAGAAAATTCATTTTTATCAAACACTAACGGCATCAAAGATTATTCCGTTTTCGACAAAAATTCAACGTAAGCCTGCGTGATGTTGTACGACATAACGGCTTGAGCCAAAAGCAATTCCTGTTGCGACGAGCGGGCTTGCGCCGTCAGCAGATCGGTAGTGCTGACAAGGCCTTCGCGGTAGCGGTTTGTCAGGATGCGCAGGGCTTCGTCCGCCTGCTCGAGGCTGACTTTTTGTTTGTCGATTTCTATCTGTAAATCATGTAGTTCCCTGAGCGTTTTATCCAATTCCAGGCGGCTTTGCCTAAGTTGCAGGTCGCGCTCTTCCCGCATCTTATTGAATTGGAATTGAGCCGATTTCATTTTGCTGTGATTCTGATTCCCCGAAAAAATGCTCCAACTCAAATTAATTCCCGCCAAATAAGACTCGTTCCTGAATTTGAACGCTTCCGAATCATTCAACTGATACGTTCCGAAAGCATTGATGCGTGGCAGGAACGCCATTTTGGATGATTTCACCATCTGGCCGGCGGCATCCACCGCCTTGTTCATCGCCAGCATGTCGGCGCGCAGTGACAATTCAGTATATGCCTGAGGCTGAGTGATTTTTTGCAATAAGGTGTCGGTAATGTAGGGTTCGTTGCCGGCATCCATTCCCATCAACAGGCGAAGTCCGTCGGAGGCGTTGAGAATATTGCTTTCGGCTTTTGCCAAAGCGCTTTCGATGGTATTCACCTGAATTTGAGCGCTCAAGACGTCTGATTTCTGTATAAGTCCCTGATTGTAGAAATTATTGACGGACTGATAAATTTGCCTGACGTCGTCCAAGGATTTTTGCAGGACGGCTTTTGCGCGGTAGGACAACTGCAACTGCGTGTACGCTTTTTTAACCTCATACTCAATGTATTCCTTCGTCCGTTGCGATTTGTATTGATACATTTCTTCCTGCACCTTCGCCCCTTTGCGGGCAAAAATCATATCCATATTGATCAACGGGAGTTTGGCTTCCACCTGCGCTCCGTAGTTTTGCGTTGCGCCGGGATTGTTCAGTTTGGCAGGGTCGAAATCCATGGCCGTCACCGACTCCTGCTGCAAGAGGAATCCAAAGGCATTCAATGGGTTATTCGTTGTCAACGCCGTATATCCCACGCTGATTTGCGGCAGGAATATCGCATCCGTTTGCCGAAATCCGGCGTTCGCCACTTTCCTGTCCCATTCCGACAGCTTGATATTTGAATTATTTTCTACGGCCGTGCTCACTGCTTCATCCATGGAAAGGTAGGACGAATCCTGCGCAAAAACTGTTATTCCGGAAAATATGATTCCCAGAAAAGCTAAATTTATTTTATTGAATTTCATCATTTTATATTTTTTATTTTGCATTAAACAATTAATTCCTAAAGAAATATTATCTGCAGGAAATTAAAAACGGCGGCAAAGGTAGAAGTTGTTTTCCAATAAAACAAATTTCCTGTGGAAAATAAAATGAATATGAAAGGATGGTAATGCTTATTTCTCCCAATTCTCCTCTGTGGAGATGCGGTTGGCGGTTGCGCGTTCGATGTCGAAGCATATTTCGCTGTAGAGGCGGGCAGGTACTTCGCTAAGTTTCAGTTTGTCAGATTTTTTGACTTCGTCGTAGACATACGAACCGTATTGCACGGTGCCGGCCTTATAAAAAACGGCGTCATGGACGGTGACTTCTTCCGTAGCGTCGGCACCGACGTAAGTGCCACTGATAT
>JAITMT010000141.1 GCA_031277235.1 Tannerella sp. | reverse complement strand
TCGAGTTCATAGTTGAAGTCTATGAGCAAGCCTTTTCCGCGTCCTGTTTCGATGTAGCAGTTGGCATGACCGTCAAAGTCGGGCTTCAGCGGCTTCCCTTCGATGTACAGCAAAATGTTTTCCGTCAGGACTTCCGATTCGAAATGCGCCACAGACCCCGCTTTGGAGGTGGGGACGTTGGTTGCGTCGCCGAGCACGAAAATGTTTTCCTTCATTTTGGACTGCAACGTGTTTTTGTCGGTCGGAATGAAATTCAAGGCGTCTCCGAAACCGGAACGCGCAATACAGTCGTCTCCCTTGTTGGTGGGAATGGTTACAAGGAGGTCAAAATCAACCGTTTCACCGCCGTAGTCAAACATTTTGCCGTTTTCGCCCTCGATGTGTTCCACCGCAAAATCGGGGACGATTTTGATGTTTTTTTCCTTGAGGAGATATTCCAGCGCTTTGGCTGCCTTTTCCTTGGTGAAAGCGCCCGAAAGTGGCGTTACGTAGGAGATTTCCACCTTGTCGCGGATGCCTTTCTTGCGGAAAAAATCGTCCGCCAGAAACGTAAATTCCAGCGGCGCTACCGGACATTTGATCGGCATTTCGGTGAGATGGACGACGAACTTCCCGCCTTTCCAGTCTTTCAGTTTTTCGGCTAAGGCGCAACTTCCTTCATACGTGTGAAAGTCGAAAATGTTCTTGTGCCAGTAATCGCCTTTCATGCCCTCCGTTTCTTCCGGCGCGATTCTGCAGCCGGTTGCGATAATCAGAATATCGTAATCAACCGTATTTCCGCTTTGCAACAACACTTGATTGCTGTCCTTATCAATCTTTTCGATTCCGTCCTGAACCAGGTTCACGTTTTTGGGAATCAGCCCGTTGATGGATTTTTTCACGTCTTCCGGTTGATAGATTTCAAAGGGAATGAACAGGAATCCGGGTTGATAATAATGGATTTTCTGCTGATCCACCATCGTGATTTTCCACTCTTTCAGATTCAATTTTTTGACCAGATGGCTCGCCATCATTGTTCCGGCAGTTCCGGCGCCGAGTATAACCAGTTTCTTCATATTTAATTTCTTATTAAAAAAGTATTCATTGCGTATTAAATTCAATGCAAAGGTAGCGTATTTAATTCATATTTGCGCTGTTTTTTTTAGTCTATTTTCGATTAAGAATAATTTTTTCCAAAAAATTTTACGGATTCAAAAAAAAACCGTAATTTTGCCGTACCCAAAATATTATATGACATGGATAAACAAGTAGGAAAGAGTTTACGCGGCTTTCGTAAAAAAATGAAACTGTCGCAGAGTGCGGCTGCAAAAAGGATGAACATCTCGCAGTCTGCCTACAGCCGCATGGAACGCGGCGAAACCAACGGCTGGGCAACGTATCTGGAGAGGATATGCCATGTATTTCATGTTACTCCCGAAGAGATTTGCCAGAGTATTAACAAATAAGATCTGTTATGGAGAATTGCCGGGATTGTCCCGCTTTGCGGATTGGAAGGATTATAATCCTGTTCATCTTGTGAATCCTGTAATAATCATGGTTCAGACAGGTACCCCCCCAATCGCGCTTCATTGGGGGTGAAAACGGGAAAACGGATAAACGCACTTTCCGGTATCAACTAAACTCTAAACTCTAATAACTACACTCTAAAAGATGTTTTAAGGCTGAAAGCCTTCCCCTCAATAGCACAGGGCAACGCCCTGTGCCCGGACGGGCGTCAGCCAAGCCCTGAAAGGGCGTGATCAATTTGATTTCAGGCTTTCAGCCTGACCGGGTTGGGTTGCCGTCTTTCACAGGGCGTTGCCCTGTGCTATTGATTCATCCCCTTCGGGGAGAACTTGACAGACATGCGATGCAGCGGGGGGCATTACGCCTTCCATGTTTTCAACCAAATAAATCCGAATGGGAACATTCTCCCTTTTTCAGCCATTGACAGCTAACCGTTTGGGAGTAATCAATCTGTGAACCCGCCCTTTTTCAATATCCTCAAAAGCCTTTTCAAGACTCGTTTTTTGCTTCTTGATCTTGAAAAAGCCCATGGATAATATATAGTCCAATGTTTTTCGGGCGTTAATATTGCGGGCATCATAGTCCAGCGTTATCGTTGCCATAATTTTATTATTTAGAATTTCTGCTGCAAAGGTATCTTAAATTTTACAAACAGCCAAAAAATCAGCCTTGAAGTTTTTTGTGCACTTTAATCTCAATCAACAAAACAGGATGCAGCGGGGACGCTTTTTGTCTTGAACCGGGATTTTAGCAAGATTCTCAAGATTACCGGGATTTTCTTAATCCTGTCCATCTTGTGAATCCTGTAAAAATCATGGTTCAGACAATCTTCGCCGTGTTGGAGGGCACGGATTACAAATCAGCGACAGCAGCGAAAACTTGATTAATGCACACAGGCATTTTTTTGTTTTTTTATTTCATTTAACTCTTTAATCTAAATTATCAATATACCACTTAATATCACCGCAACTACTGCATTGTTTAGCAACTACTTTTGTCACAACACCAACATAATCACGGTGTATCTTATTAATTTCTGATTGGATTCTTGAAGGTAAAGTGCTAAAAGGTATGTCTTTATAGGAATGTACTACCCTTTCGCATC
>JAITMT010000082.1 GCA_031277235.1 Tannerella sp. | reverse complement strand
GACAGCGCTTCGGCAGCCGTCAGCGCCGAAAATTCGCCCAGCGAATGCCCCGCCATCATGCCGGGCGTGAACATTTTGCCCCAGATTTTTGAAAGGATGACGGAATGCAGGAAAATGGCAGGTTGCGTAACTTTCGTCTGCATCAATTCCTCGTCCGTCCCCGAAAACATGACGTCGGTGATTCTGAAACCGAGAATTTCATTTGCCTGCTCAAACAGTTCTTTTGCGCGCGGGTACAAGTCGTACATGGACTTGCCCATTCCCGAAAATTGCGCGCCCTGACCGGGATAAACATATACTTTCATAGTTTTTACATTATTTAAAAAGTCTGCAAAATTAAATGAAATTTTGATTTTTTCCAAGCGCGCGAGAGAAAAACGTCTTTACAGTCGGTTCAACTGTTAAAATGTAATCCTATTTTTTAGTGAACGGTCGAAATTAGAATCATCTTTGCGGAATCCATGACGCAAATATCCAGGAAACCGGATCACTCATGAATGACCTGTAGACGTCATTTCCATTTGTTAGATTCGGCATATTGTTCAATATCCAAACAACCTGTCAGTTGAAACAGGAGCACAAATGAAACTCCAAAAACTTTGATAAAACTTTTCATCTTAATTCACATTTAATATTTATGCTATAATAGATGCAAAAAAAGTTCGAAACGTTGCATGGGATCATCATTTTTTTCGTTCAATAATCTTTTTCAGCCCGTTTCCGCAACACAAAAAACAGTCCGACAACCACGAAAGGAATACTCAGCAACTGCCCCATATCCAAAGACATAGCACTTTCAAAATCCACCTGCCGCTCTTTCAAAAATTCAATCAGAAACCTGAACGTGAATATCAAAAATAATACAAGTCCAAACAGAAAACCTGTTTTCAAGTCCTTTTTCTTTTTGGTATAAACGGTGATAACTGTCACGAATATAATCAGATACGCGATGGCTTCATACAACTGTGCCGGATGTCGCGGAACGGAATCCACCCGCTCAAAAATGAAAGCCCAAGGCACGGTAGCGGGTTTTCCGATAATTTCGGAATTCATCAGATTGCCAAGCCGGATAAAACAGGAACCTAATGGCGCCACAATCGCAATATAATCAAGCGTTTGCAGAAAACCCGTTTTTGTATTTCGACTGAACAGAAAAATCGCAATCAACATGCCGATAACGCCGCCGTGACTCGCCAAACCGCGATATCCGGTAAACACAAATTTGCCGTCTTCAAAAGTGAAGGGCAGCAGCATTTCCGGAATGTGATACAGGTAATATTCAGGCTCATAGAACAAACAGTGTCCCAACCGCGCCCCGATCACAATACCGCCAAAAACATAGTAAGTAAGTTTTGTGAAGGTTTCGGCGGAAATCTGCTCTTTTTCAAAAATCTTTTTTACGATGTAGGCGCACAAAATAAATCCTCCCACAAACAAAAAGTTGTAATAGCCAAGACTGCTACCCTTGATTATCTGCGGGTCAACATCCCATGAAATATATAACAATCTGATTAACATGCCGTAAATCAGTACAGTTACATTTATTTATTCCAAACGCGCGGAGCCGGCGTTTTAGGCAGCGGTTTGCGGTTTTTGAGTTCCTTCATCACTTCCTCGATGGCTCGGTTCAACTGCTCGTCTTCGCCGTTCCATTCCTTAATCGGATTGTTATCTATTTCAATATCAGGATCTACGCCGTGATTTTCGATAATCCAGTTGCCCTCCATGTCGTAACTGGTGAAGAACGGAACGCGCAGGTCGGTACCGTCAATAAACGGTAGCGAGCCGCTGATTCCGATAATGCCGCCCCACGTGCGTCTGCCGATTAACTTGCCCAGTCCCAGCGTTTTAAATCCGTAAGGGAAGAGATCGCCGTCCGACGCCGAATATTGGTTGATCAGACACACTTTCGGACCTACCTGCACGGCGTCCGGAACTGTTCCGTTGCGCGCACTGCCTCTGTACATCGTCATTCTGTACGGCTCACGCGCCAAACGCTCCAGAATCATCGGCGATACGTTGCCGCCTCCGTTGGCGCGGTCGTCAATAATTAGCCCTTCCTTGTCCAGTTGCGGATAAAAATAACGCGCAAACTCGTTCAAACCCTCCGGACCCATATCGGGAATGTAAATGTACCCGATTTTTCCGCCCGAAGCCTTATCTACCTTTTCGAGATTATTTTTTACCCATTCGTGGTGAATAAGTGGGTATTCTGTTTCTATCGGATTGATAATCACCTTTCTGCCGCCTTTCAGCGAAGCAGAAGTATTCAGCGTCAGTTCGGTAGATACATTGGCTTTGCCCACCAGCAGCGAGTACAAATCATTGACCGTATTAGTCGCAATGCCGTCAATTGCAACGATATAATCGCCTGTCCGCGCCTCGATTCCCGGCTCGGTGAGCGGCGAGCGCAGTTCCTTACTCCACGTTTCGCCTTTGTAAATCTTGTTTATCCGGAAAAATCCGCTTGGGTCGCGTGAAATTTCCGCGCCGAGCATGCCTGTTTTGATGCGTTTCGGTCTGTCCATTTCGCCCGTCGTGATGTAGGCGTGTCCGCAATTGAGTTCCGCAATCATCTCGCCGATAACGTAATTCAAATCCAACCGATTTTTCACATACGGAAGCCAAACTTCATATTTTTTCCGAATCGCCTCCCAATCAAGACCGTGCATGTTTTCCACATAAAAACCGTCGCGAAAAGCACGCCACGCCTCGTTGAAAATCTGATTCCATTCTTTGGAATAATCGGTCGTGATTTTCATGTCTGCCATATTGACGGCGTCTGCCAAGTTGGCTTTTCCCTGCGGAATATCCGTTACAAACACCTGACCGCCTTTGAAAAAGCCCGCTTTTTTGCCGCCCGGTTCCACCCACATGCGAGCGCCTTCGGCAACCGATTCTTCTTTCTGTTTATCAAGGTCATACACGTAAGAGGAACTGCCGCGATTGTAATAAACTTTCTTGCCGTCCGAATAGAAATTGCTGAAAAAACCCGATGTATCGCCGATGCGTACGATCCTGTCGGATAAACCGTCCGTATCTATTTTAATATCAGTTGTTTTTGCTTCTTCTTTCCTTGTATCTTTGCCTTTGTCTTTGCCTTTATCTTTTTCTTCCTTCACTTCCGGCTTTTTTTCTTCCGCTGCCGTCGCACCATCGTCTTTCAAGAGGAAAGGAGAAGGCGTATCTTTCTGTAACAGAACTAAATACGCACCAAATCCACTGTTATAAATATGATTCCATTCCTTGCTTCCGTAAATCGGATTAAAATCGCGGGAAGACCTGAACATTAAATATTTACCGTCCGTAGAAAAAGCCGGTTCACCCGAATCGTACCAGCGGTCGGTTACGGGATATTCCTTTTTCTCGGCGAGATTATAGACGTAAACGATGGAAAAATCGTTGGTGGCGGGGCGCGTGTAGGTCAGCCACTTGCTGTCGGACGAAAATTTGCAGTCCCTGACGACGCTGATAGAATCCTGAAAAACAATGGATTTCTGTTTCGTTTCCACGTTCAGCAGGATTAACCTGTTTTTGCGGTCGGCGTAAACGATATATTTGCTGTTCGGACTCCATTCCAGATTGGTGATATACGTATCGTTGTTGGTGGTCAGCGCGATTTCTTCGCCGCCTTCAGCCGGTTGCATGTACAATTCCGTTTCGCCTGAAACATCTGATATATAGGCAATAAACTTTCCGTCCTGCGACCATGAAGCGCTCCGTTCGTGAGCGCCGGGCGAGCGCGAAATATTTTTCGTAACTCCCTTTTCCACAGGTAGATTAAACACTTCTCCGCGTGCGGTTATCGTAACGCGCTTACCGTCAGGCGATATGCTTGCCGACCGCATGTATTTGCCGCCGTCCAGAATCTCGCTGCGGGCGTAAACATTGTCGGAAGTAAGCGTAATATTCACTTTTTCAGCCTTTTTTGTGGAAGGATCTAATTTATAGATGTATCCGCCGTTTTCAAAAACAATCTGTTTGCCGTTTGTACTTGGAAATTTACAGTCATATTCCTTGAAATCAGTTACTTTCGCGGTTGTTTTTGTTTGCGTGTT
>JAITMT010000030.1 GCA_031277235.1 Tannerella sp. | reverse complement strand
ATGCCGTCAGAATATCCGTACTATGCAAATACAGGTTCTTCCACAGGTTTTTTCCTGTTTTTGGCAGTCATGAACCGGTCGTAGTTTCGCTGGCTGTTCAACCACCAGTGTACCGGTATCCGTGTAACGTTTTCAAACTTTGCCGCCATATCGGGCGTAATGGAGCATTTGCCGACAAATACGGCTTTAATGGTATTTTCGGTTTCGCCGGTATAATCGGCAAATTCTGCGGCGCTCATACCCATTTCTTCCAACTTTTCTTCTAATGTTGCGCCCGGACCTAATCGCGATTGTGGAAAATATTCATTTCTACTGGTTGTCATGGTTACTTTTCTTTAAGTGTTCTGCCCGGACCGGGATGTGATTGCGGGAAATATTCATTTCTTGTTGCCATGACTATTTTTCTTTATGATAATTAACTATTTCTATGATTTCTACTCCTATAATTTTTACCCAGATATACTGTCCATGTTCATTTACCGGAATTGGTTTGTCTTGTGGTTCAAAGACCAGACGATATGGCTGGTCGAGGTCGCACGCCCATTGTCCTTTTCGGTCTCCTGTCAGTTCGTGATAATTACCGGGTAAATATCGAACGTCTTCCAATGTTATAGCATCCCGCAATTGATGCATTCTTTCCATCATCTTTTCTGCTCTTATTTTACCAAGTACTCTGACAATTGCCCTTTCATCACTGACAATCTTTTTCAATTTTTTATCTGCAAAAGTGATGTCCATAATAAACTTTATACGAATTGATGGGGCAAAAGTAGGAAAGTTTTTGAGAAAGTGGATAAAAAAATGTAGAACATTTCTTTTGCATATTTTGTAAAACAGAAATAAACTCTCTACTTTTGTCGCCTCATCATCTAATCTTATCCTTATGGCACGCCCAATAGAAAAAACACCGATTATAAGCGGTGAAGACGCACTCCGGTTTAAACAATCATTGTTTAAATCGCTGACTTTGTCTTATCCTCCCGAAGAATTGGAACGACAAAAACGGGAATTGCAGGAAATGAAAAGATTTTACCAGGAATTCGTTGCGGTAACAAATGAAACATTTTAGACTGATAAAAGAGTTAGAAAGCGGTAAAATAGCGAAAATGAGATTAACCGCTTCTTATTCCATCAAACCGTTTGATTGTGGCACAGCCGACTTGAACGATTTCCTTTTCAATGATGCCAAAACTCATCTTAAATATTTGTCGGCGGTTACCTATTTGTACGAGAATAAAGATAAAACAATAGCCTATTACAGTTTGCAGAACGACCTTTTGAATATTAACCCGCACACCGATAAAGATTTTGACAGGGAAATATCCGACACAATTGCCGACAATGATTACTCTTATTTACTCGAAATGAAAGATATTTCGATGTTCCCGGCAGCCAAGATTGGGCGTTTTGCCGTAGATACGGAATTTCAACGCAGCGGATACGGCACGCAAATTTTGTATTCTATCGTTATGAGTTTTCTTGCCAACAACAAAACCGGCTGTCAGTTTGTAACGGTAGATGCCCTGAACAATGTGGAAACCCTTCGTTTTTATGAGAAAAATGGTTTTTCGTATGTTACTTTGATGGATTACAACAAACCATCAAGGCAAATGTATAAAAATCTTATAGCAATGCAACAATTGACATATATTTGATTATTCCTCATCCGCCTGAATAATCCTCCCCGGTCGGGACTTTTGCAACTTTCGGCGACATGTGGGGCTTTTCCCGACGATACCCCAAAGTTCCACACAATCCCCAAAGCCCCACGAGATGACCAACAACAATCAAATAAGAACGCCCATCCATGAGCGTTCGTATTTACTGCTGTCGAAAAACCAAACCGCCGGTTGCATGCCGGCGGTTTGTCCGAAAAATATTTCTTCCGGTTACTGTCTTTAATTTTTAATTGAGAATTGAGAATTATTTAACTTATCCTCTATTCCTTCACAACCCTCAAAACCAAACTCTTCCCGTTGTGTACAATCTTCAACAAATACACCCCTCCCGGAAGTTTCGACACATCAAGTTTCTCGTCTGTGAAATTGCTTTCTTTGCGGATGATTTTTCCGACGGCGTCGGAGAGTTCGAGGTAATCGATGGTGGCGAAGGGGTGGGAGATGCAGATTTCGGTGGATGCGGGGTTGGGGTAGACGCTGACGTCCGGCGCATCTGCGATGTGTACATCGGTGGTTTTTTTGGTTTGAAGCTGGATGACATACGGCGAGGCAATCGTTCCTTCTACGGCGTCGGCAGTGAACGGCAGCGTTTGCGTTACGTCGACGGTCTGTCCGTTTTCGTCGTAGACTTTGAAACGGAGCGTTTCGCCTGCGGTTTCGCCGACTACGGTGAGGAATAGCAAGCCGCTTGCGGTTTTTCTCCAATTAAAAAAGCCTGCCCACCCCCGAACAGCCTGTTTTTCAACTCTCAATGCGACTGTATTTTAGGAATATCCAAATCCTTACACGTCTTCAAAGCAAGTTTATCGTTTATATCGGCGTGACGGGGAACAGACTTAACTTTATCATTGTCGTAATTGATAACAATAGTATGTCTTTTTCCTTCTCTTAATACGTGACAATTATATGTTTTGTAATGCTTAAACAGTTTTTCACGTTTCATGCAATTGCCATTTTGCGGTAAAAAACTTCATCCTGTGCCGCTTTACGAATGGATATTTCCCGCTCGCAACTTAAAATGAGTTCAACAGCC
>JAITMT010000563.1 GCA_031277235.1 Tannerella sp. | reverse complement strand
TCGGCGAAAAACCTCTCCGAGCGTTTCGGGAAGGTGCTGCAAAAACGCCACTCAATGACAATCAGCAGGCAGGATAAATCTACTTCCATTTCCACGCAGTTGGACAGCCTTATTCCTGCCTCAAAAATCAGCAATTTGACACAGGGAATGTTTGTTGGCGCGGTATCGGACAATTTCGATGAGCGGATTGAGCAGAAGATTTTCCACGCCGAGATTGTTGTTGATAATGAGCGAGTTGCCCGCGAAACGAAAGCCTATCAAAAAATCCCCGATATTCTCGATTTTCGCAACGAGCAAGGCGAGGATATTATGCAGGCGGAAATTGAACGGAATTACAGCCAAATCAAGGCGGACGTGAAACAAATCGTTGTGAATGAGTTGAAAAGGATTGCGGAAGACCCGGCTTTGAGGCATTTGATAAGGAAGGAGTGAGAGGGAAACAAAAAGAGCCACTTTTTGACGGCTCTTTTTCGGTTTTATTTTGCTAATAACAAGAAATTAATGTTGCAAAAAATGAATTAAGTCTGAAAAAAAAGCGTATCACAAGTCAGTTTCCTAAAACGTTCTTGTAAAGCTGCAATACGTTCAATCAGTTTTTCATAAGGCAGTTTGTTGTCGCCATAAATAAAACCTTCCAGCATCTTTTCATAATCATTTTTGAGGGCTTCCGTCAAAGATTTCGGCGGGAGAAAAGAAATGCTCGTAGGGTAATGGCTTCGATAATCCAAGCCACCCCACGCTGTAAATTTACTTCGGTGTTCAACTATTTCGGAATACAAAAGTTTATTATTCATTGCATTAATGGCAAATTCCTTGTCCATCATTTTTTCTATATCGTAAAGGTGTCTGGTTAGTCGTTCAACATTAGTGCCGCCACCGGGACGATTAAATTCTTCGTGTAAGAGAAATATTTTTTCCAAAAAAGTCCTTCCCGGCAATACTGTTGGCACTTCAAACGGTGGCTCTACAAATGCCTCATCGGGATAGGCATCTTCAATCATTGACCTCATAGCAACCAACTCAAACGGCTCTATTAACGAACGGCAGGTGATTTCAACCTTCACTCTTTCTGCAATATACTCATTTTTTTCGGGTAGTACAGATTTGTATTCAATGAAAAATTCGACAGGGTCTTTATCCGATTCCTTAGTTGGTGGATTATCTAAATTAAAATGCCCTGATAATCCTAAATCATTGAGTGCTTGTTCCAATGCCGGAACAAGCGTATTATCGGCAAATTTTTTGGATTTTCTTCTCAGTTTGTCACGCTGATTTTTACTTAGTTCCCTGTCAAATCCCAATACAGCACGGTCAATAGCCAAATCACAATCCTCTGAAAATCTTTCTATTAAGCCCCAACATTTGCTCAGGCTTGTACCGCCTTTGAAAACAAGACCTTCGCTGCACGGTAAACCAAAAATTGCTTTCAGTACCATACTTACCCAAAAATCCTTTTCTACGGCATTATCAACAATAAACTCTTTCTCAGCAACATTAGCAAGAATAGTTTGTCTTTCTTCCAAAGAAAGTTGTACCCAATTCGGTTTTATTTTCATACGATTATTTTATTTTTTCTTTATGGCGTATGGAACTCGCAATAATCATTTTCTTTGGTGTAAATGATTTACATGCTCGTTTCATTTGTATATTCATACAGCACTCAATTTTTTGCGTATCCACTGCGGCGCAATTAGAAAATCCTGTTTAATTACTTCTGCATTTTGCTCTTTGGCAAGCATTTCTTTTATTTTTAGTACAACATCTTCATTGACATTCTTTTCGCCGATTTCTCTCATTGCCGAAACTGCCAAAGAAAATAGTTCGCTCTGATAGGCAAAATTTCGTGGAACACTCTTTTTGAAAACAATTTTGCGGTTGCCTACGGTAATGGTTCGCGGCGTTCCGTTTGTCAGATATACAGCGTTCATCGGCACTTGGGTTGAAAGTCCTAAAACATTCAGAGCGGTTAAGCCGGACGGTATAATACGTGCCTTATCTTTTTCGGCAATCGCTTTGGCTATCACGTCAATAGAAGGCTTATGTATCCCATAGCGATTTCGACTTGGGTATAAATAGATACCTTGTGAGAGACGTATCAAAAAGTTTTCTTTTTCGAGTCTGGATAATACACGAGTAACCAATGCGTCATTGTTTAAGTCTGCAAAATCACTTACAACATAAAGCATACTTTCGCCTTTTTGCATTATGCGATTTCTTATTTCTTTGGATAAAATTTGTGCCATTATTGAGAATATTCTAAATTTTGTCCGAAATTACTGCTTTTTTTCGGACAATGCAAATAAAAGACGAAATATTCTTATTTTGTCCGAAATTACTACCTTTTTTCGGACAAAAAGCGTCCGAGAAATTCCCGAACGCTCTCTGCAAAAATCACTTCTTCCGCTTTTCCGCAAACTCGAAAACCGTTTGCCACTTCTCGTCAAACCTCAATTCCGCATCAAACGGCTTGCCCGATTTGCTTTTGAAGCCTTTGATAAGGGCGGTTTTGCCTTTCGTTAAAAGTTCCGTTATCTGTTTGTCGGTCAGCGTTTTGTCGCTTTTTGTGCGAAAAACGGTCAAACCGCAATTTTGGTCTGTACATTTTGCCACTTTGGCGTAAA
>JAITMT010000522.1 GCA_031277235.1 Tannerella sp. | reverse complement strand
TGAACAATTTTCTGAAAGTCAAAAAGAATTGATAGACCTGTTAGAGCCTTTAAATATCAAAACACGTTATCCCGATTATAAAAGAGAATTGGCAAAGCAACTGACAGCAGAAAAGTGTTTCCATATTTTTAACAAAACAAAAGAATTGCAACAATGGACAAAAGAGAAACTATTATCAATAAAGTGAAAGCCTACCGAGATTTGGTAAGAAATTCTTCTGATATAAAGGTAGAGCAATGTTGGCTTTTTGGTTCGTATGCCAAAGGAACTCCCGATAAACACAGCGATATTGACGTTGCTTTGGTGGTGGAACAGTTGGACGAAGATTACGATTTATTCAAAACGGAACCTTTATTATGGAAATTAACCCGCCAGATAGATGACCGCATAGAACCTGTACTCATCGCTAGAAATACTGATTACGCAGGTTTTTTGGACGAAATAAAACGTACAGGCATACAAATTTCTTGATACTTCAGTATAAATCAATCACACTCCGTCAGCTGACGGACTAAAAACAGGCAATCAGCACAACGATTACATCAAAAACATTCTCATCAATCATATCAACGAAATCCACAACCTGTACAGAAGTACAGAGTACGGATTATTGGAAATTTATTAATTCCTTGATTTTAGCACTATGCGAATTACCGATAAAGAATTGAAAGAGTTATTGATATATATGCCTGATTAATAACTTATTAACCATTAATCAACCTTAATGCCCAAGTTATGATTTCCCCGCTCTATTCCTAAATTCTCCTACAAATTTTTCCACTGTAAGGTCGTTGCTGTTGGGGATTTTTTTGCGTATTCTGTGCCATGTATTGTGAATGGAATTGATGGAAACTCCCAGTGCGGCGGCAATTTCTTTTTTTGTCATTTTTATTTTTACCAAGGCGAGCAGTCGGAGTTCGGCGGCGGTAATGTCGGGAATACGCTTGCGTACCTTGCGAAAAAAAGTGGGGTGGACGGTTTCAAATGCGATTTTAAATTGTTCCCAGTCATCGGGGGTAAGAATGACGGATTGTTTTAGTTTATGAAGTTCTTCGAGGTTTTCGTCTGCCCCCTGACGAATTAATTGTTCAATCAGTTGTTCCTTTTCGGCGATGTTTGCTATAAAATCTTTCAAATGTTGTTGCGCTTCACGGAGTTTTTGTTCCACATCCGATAGTTTTTCCTCCACTACCAATAATTTCCTTTCGGTTTCCAATTTTTCAATCCGCCTTTTTCGCTGTATGTTTCGGAATATTAGCCACGACAACACCAGCAGCAAAACAATGACGACAGCCAAATATAAACAATAGATTAAAATAATTGACAATTGTCAATTATCCATTACTCCTCCGTATTTTTCAATGCCATCAACAACGTATATGCTCCTTTTATAACGACTTTTTCCGATGCCGATGCGTTAATAATTTCCGTAAAACCATTTTCCGTGCCTCCGATTTGAATTTCCGTCATTTCAAAGGTTTTATCGCCTTTTTCGACAAACACGTAGTGTTTATTTCCGTAGCGCACAATGGCATCTTCGGGCAGGGCGGCAACCTCGTTTTTGGTCAGTTCTATTTCGGCGTTCATGAACATACCGGGCAACAGATTTTTATCGTACTGCTCAAAATGGCAGTGTACCTCGGCAGCATTGTCGTTTTCCACATTTTTGCTGATTAAAATAATCTCGCAGACATACTTTTTTTCGGGATTTGTGTTCGTATAGGCGAACAATTTCTGTCCGATGGCAACTTTATCCAAGTCTTTTTCAAAAATTGATAAATTCAGGTGTATATCCGTTGGATTGACCAATTCAAACAAGACATCGCTCGGATTGACATACTTGCCAATGTTCACGTTTACCGCAGAAACATAACCGTTTATGGGCGAATACACGTTGATGCTCCGCGAAATATTATCGGCAGTTATTTTATCGGGATTTAAACCGATTAAACGCAATTTTTGTTCCAACGATTTTATCAAAATATGTTGCGTTTGATAGGCGGCGTTTGCCTGTTCATAGACTTTGTCGCTTGTCGCTTTGTTTTGATTTAACTCTTTTTGTCGCTCGTATTCGCTTTCGACCAATGAAAATTGCGCTTTTGCCGTCAGAAAATCCTGTTGCAGTTGGATATACTGTTGGTCTTCCATCACAGCCAACACTTCGCCTTTGCTGATGTGCATACCGGGCAAAAGTTGCGTGGATTTCAAATAGCCGCCCAGCGGAATACTCACCGATACCATATTTTGCGGCGGAACGTCTATTTTTCCGTTCACTTTTATCGTGGACGAAATGTGTTTCATTTCGGGTTTCCCAAGTTGGATACCCGTATTTTTGTACTGTTCATCGGTCAGAACAAGTGTTGTTGGTGCTTTTTCTTCCTGCGTTTCTACTACTTCTTTTTCAGGCTGATTTCCACAGGAAAAAAGAAGGAAAGTTACACCTGTTATTGCTATTAAATGTTTCATTTTATACTTTAATGGTTAAATTATTTTTATTTTTTAATGTTTTTATTTTGACGAATCAGTTCTTCAAAATATTCAATTCCTTTTTCTATACATTTCATCTCAGGACATTCCTGAATAATCATTGGAAATAGTTTAACATTTTCGGATTTAACTTTGAGTTCACGCCATTCAATTTTTCCTTCTTTGTCCTTCCACGTCCAAACGCTGATACCTTTGGCTTGGTCAATGATTTTAATTTCTAAAATTGATACTATTCTTTCAACTTCATTGTTTACATACGAAAACTGAAAGCAATCTGCATACTGTTTTTTGTAATCAGTTATGGCAAAAAATGACAAATCTTCAAAATGCGTATAGATAATTGAATCTGTAAGCAAACACCGTTGTTCGTATATCCAATCACAAGGACTGTATAGGCAATAATCACCGTTAAACCAATGCAAAGTCGTCCAATATGTGTTTAGTAATTCATATTGGAAGTGTTTCATCGGAATTTTTCTTTCCGAAAAAAACTCTGCAATGCCTTCCATCTCATCGTCTTCAAGAACTATTGGGTACATCAACCTGCGGTATGATTTTGCGTTTTTGTCGGTGGTATAATAGATACAACCGCAATTATCTTCATAAAGAATACTGTCTCTCCTTGCTTCGTAGGTCTTTTGTCCCACAATTTTCCCATCCACAACAACATTTTCCTTCTGCGCATAGCATGGGAGGCTAATTAATGATATAAGAAAACAATATTTTTTTTTGTATGCTATCAATTTCTCATATACTTTTTCAAGTCCTTTTAGAATTTTGATTTTTTCCCCTGTTTGAATTTCAATTGTTGCCATAATACTGTTACTGATTAACAAACGAATTAATTTCTACGATTGTCATGTTGCGGTTTCTGACCGTTTCTATGTAGTTGCTGCGAATTTCGATTGCCTGATTGACGAGCAGTACGCGCTCCAAATAATCAATGTTTCCACTCAAATACTGCTGATTGGCAGTCTCGGAGATTGTTTGCGCGTTTTGCAAGCCGACTGTTTCAAAATAATCCACTGCTTGCTGGTGGTTTTTGTAAGTTTCAACCGCTGTCAAATAAGCGTTTTCTACGAATTGCTTTTGCATTTCGTACTCATTTTTAGCGATGATTTCTTGTATTTTT